>NZ_JBFRFA010000038.1:0-33263 GCF_052114585.1 Pedococcus sp. 2YAF34 | reverse complement strand
CCGCCGCCGAGGCCGCCCAGAAGGCCGCTGCCCAGAACAAGCCGCAGCCGAGGCCCCAGCCCCGGCCGAAGCCGCGCCCGGCCGACCCGACGCCCACCCCGCCCCCGCCGTCCTCGAACGGTGGCGTGTCGGCCGTCCTCGCCTACGCCCGCGCCCAGGTCGGCAAGCCCTACCTGTGGGGCGCCGAGGGTCCGGACAGCTTCGACTGCTCCGGCCTGACGATGCGCGCGTGGCAGCAGGCCGGCGTCAACCTCTCGCACTACACCGGCGCCCAGTGGGGCGAGACGAGCCGCGTCGCCATCAGCGAGCTGCAGCCCGGTGACCTCGTCTTCTACGGCAGCTCGGGCGAGTCCAGCCACCACGTCGGCCTCTACGTCGGCGGTGACCAGATGATCGAGGCACCGCACGCCGGAGCCAACGTCCGGTACGCGTCCATCTACCGCTCCGACCTGCTGCCCTACGGCGGCCGCCCGTAGCCCCGAGGCCCGACAGCCCCCAACCAGGGAGCCCCCGGACGACCAGAGTCGTCCAGGGGCTCAACGGTGCACGGGGGCGGTGAGGCCCCGGTGGGTCACTCCGTCGGCGGCTGGGCCTCGGACATCGGCTCGGCCATGGTGTCCGGCATGCGCCAGCGCGCCGTGGTCATGCCGGCAGCCTTGGCGCGGTCGATGGCCTCGCGCACGACGCGCTCGGCCTCCTCGCGGCCCGCCCAGTGGGCGCCCTCGACGGACTTGCCGGGCTCGAGGTCCTTGTAGGTCTCGAAGAAGTGCTGGATCTCGAGGCGGTCGAAGCTGCTGACCTGCTCGAGGTCGGTGATGTGGGCCTGGCGGGGGTCGCCGGCCGGCACGCACAGGATCTTGTCGTCGCCGCCGGCCTCGTCGCGCATGTGGAACATGCCGATGGGACGGGCGCGCACCAGGCACCCGGGGAACGTCGGCTCCTCGAGCAGCACCAGGGCGTCGAGCGGGTCGCTGTCCTCGCCGAGGCTGTCCTCGACGTAGCCGTAGTCGGCGGGGTAGCGGGTGGAGGTGAACAGCAGCCGGTCGAGGCGGATGCGGCCCGTCTCGTGGTCGACCTCGTACTTGTTGCGATGTCCCTGCGGGATCTCGATGGTGACGTCGAACTCCACGACGCTGGTCCCTTCCGTTGGTGCGCGCGCCTATGACCTAGGCTCGCGCCCAAGTGTTCCGTATGACGCAAGTCCAGCGCCGAGGGGGTCGAGTGCGTCGCTTCCTCGCCGCGGCGGTCGCCGTGCTGGTGCTGGTGGTCGGCTACGGCGCGCTCGACGTCTACGACCTCGTGCCGGGGTTCCTGACACGCGCGCCCCGCAGCAACAGCGGCACCGCGCCCGCGGGCAGCTCTCCGACGCCCACGGCCACCGACCCCGCCGTCGTGGTCCCGACGATGGACTCGGGCGCCCAGCCGCTCGCACCGGCATCGGCGGGCGCGCCCATCCCGTCGGCCAAGGGTGTGGCTGCCGCACTGGCGGCCGTCCTGCGCCAGCCGTCGCTCGGCCCGTCCCCGGGGGTCCTGGTGAGGGACGCGTTCACCGGGCAGGTCCTGCTGCAGCGGGGAGTGGACCGCGAGCACGTTCCGGCGTCCACCCTCAAGCTCCTGACGGCCCTCGCGGTGGACACCACCCTCGACCCGGCGGCGACGATGCCGACGACGGTGGTCCAGGGCGCCACGGCCGGCCAGCTCGTGCTCGTCGCGGGCGGCGACACCATGCTGGCGCCCGGCAAGGGCCGGGCCGGTGCGGTCGAGGGGCGCGCCGGCCTCGCCGACCTCGCCGCCCAGGTCGCCACGGCGCTGCAGGCCTCGGGCACGACCACCATCACCCTGCGCCTCGACCTGAGCCACGCCCGCGGACCCCGGTACGCCCCCACGTGGCTCCCGGCCGACGTGACGGCCGGCTACACCGGGGGTGTATCGATGCTGGGCCTGGCCGGTGAGCGGGCCGTTCCCGGCCACCCGGCCCCGCGCGACCCCGAGGCGTCCACCGCCGCGGCGTTCGTGGCGGCGCTGGCCAAGCAGGGCATCACGGCCAGGCTGACGCCGGAGCGGACCTGGAGCGCGCCGGTGGCTGCAGGGGCCCTCGAGCTCGGCAGGGTCGAGTCGGCGCCCATCGGCGACGTCCTCGCCCTGGCCCTCGACGAGAGCGACAACGCGCTCACCGAGGGCCTGGCGCGGCAGGCCGCCGTCAAGGCCGGGGGAGCCGCCACCTTCGCCTCGGCCGTCGCCCTCGTGGAGAAGGTCGCCGCCGCCCACGGCGTCGACCTCGCCGGGTCGACCATCAAGGACACCAGCGGGCTCTCCCCGGGCCAGCTGGTCTCGCCGCGTGTGCTGTCCGACGTCCTGCAGCTCGGCGCGGACGGCTCCGTCCCGGCGATGCAGGAGACGGTGGCCGGCCTGCCCGTCGCCGGTCTCACCGGCACGCTGCACGACCGGTTCACGACCACTCTGACGCGCCCCGCCGCCGGCATCGCCCGGGCCAAGACGGGCACCCTGACCGGTGCGAGCGCGATGGCCGGCACGGTCATCGACGCCGACGGTCGCGTGCTGTCCTACGTCGTCCAGGCCGACCGGATCCCGGCCGGGGTCGGAACGCTGGCGGCGAGGGCGACGTTGGACCGCTTCGTGGCTGCGCTCGCGACCTGCGGCTGCCGCTGACCTACCGTGAGGGGATGACCGTGCCTCGACAGTCGACCACCCGCTACGTCGACTGGGAGTTCGCGAAGGCGACCGGCTCCCGGCTCGTGCCCGCGGGGCCCAGCGTGACGGCGGCCGAGGCCGCCTCCGTGGTGGCCGAGGTGCGCGAGGCGGCCAGGCGGGCACGCCAGCCCGTCGCCGACACCGCGCGGATGCACGCCCCCGGTGACGCTCCGGGCGCCCTGGTCGTCGACCGGCCGACCTGGATCGCCCTCAACGCCGACTCGATGTCGGCCCTCATGGACCCCGTCTTCGGCACCCTGATCGACAAGCAGAAGAAGGCCCCCGGCGACCTCGCCAAGGCCGTCGGTGGCCGGGTCACCGGCGCCGAGGCCGGCGCCATGCTCGCCTTCATGGCCGGCAAGGTGCTGGGCCAGTACGACCTGGCGCCCGACGGCACGCCCCAGCTGCTGCTCGTCGCGCCCAACCTCGTGCAGGTCGAGCGCGAGCTGGGCCTGGACCCCAGCGACTTCCGGCTGTGGGTCTGCATGCACGAGGAGACCCACCGGGTGCAGTTCACCGCGGTGCCGTGGCTGCGCAACCACATGGTCGAGCGGGTGCGCACCCTCGCCACCGACCTCGTGCCCGACCCGGAGACGATGCAGGAGACGCTCCAGCGGGTCGTCCACCAGCTCCCCGACGCGGTGCGCAGCGGAGGCGCGGGCATCACCGAGCTCATCGCGACACCCGAGCAGCGCGAGCGCCTGGCCGAGGTCACCGCCGTCATGTCCCTGCTCGAGGGCCACGCCGACGTCGTCATGGACGAGGTCGGTCCGCAGGTCATCCCGAGCGTGGCCCACATCCGCCAGCGCTTCAACGAGCGGCGCAAGGGCGTCGGTGCCTTCGACCGCGTGCTGCGCCGACTGCTCGGCCTCGAGGCCAAGATGCGCCAGTACCGCGACGGAGCGGTGTTCGTCCGTGAGGTCACCGCCGCCGTGGGCACCGACGGGTTCAACCGGGTCTGGGAGTCCCCCGAGACGCTGCCCAAGCCGGCCGAGATCGAGAAGCCGGCGGCGTGGGTCGCCCGGGTCCACGGCTGACGTGACCGGGCCGCACCCGGCCACCGCGGCGACGCGCCTGGCTGTCCGCCGCGCGCTGCAGGAGTGCGGTCCCGGCGACCTCGTGCTGGTCGCCGTGAGCGGGGGCGCCGACTCCCTGGCCCTGGCGGCTGCCACCGCCTTCGAGGTGCCCGCGCTGGCCCTGCGCTCCGGCGCGGTCGTGGTCGACCACGGCCTCCAGCCGGGCTCCGCCGCCGTGGCGCAGCGGGCGGCGCAGGCGTGCCGCGACCTCGGCCTCGACCCGGTCGAGGTCGCCACCGTGGAGGTGGACCCGGCGGCCGGCGGTCCCGAAGCAGCGGCGAGGTCGGCCCGGTACGCCGCGCTCGACGAGGCCGCGGGCAGGCTCGGCGCCACGCGCGTCCTGCTGGGACACACCCTCGACGACCAGGCCGAGCAGGTGCTGCTCGGGCTGGTCCGCGGCGCCGGTGGCCGGTCCCTGGCCGGTATGCCGCGTGTCCGCGGCCACCACGTGCGGCCGCTGCTCGGGGTCACCCGGGAGCAGACCCGGGCGTCCTGCCGGGCGGAGGGCCTGCAGTGGTGGGAGGACCCGATGAACGAGGACCCCGCCTACACGCGCGTGCGCGCCCGCCGGGCCCTGCTCGACCTCGAGCGCGACCTCGGGCCGGGGGTCGCCGCAGCACTGGCCCGCACCGCAGACCACCTGCGCGAGGACACCGACCTGCTCGACGCGCTCGCGGACGAGGCGGCGGCGGCCCTCGGCGCCGGTCCCTGGGACGTCGCCGGGCTCCTCGCCACCCCGCGGCCGGTGCGCACGCGGGTGTGGCGGCGGCTCGCCGTCGTGGCCGGCGCCCCGGCCGGCCGGCTCAGCACCCGGCACACCGACGCCTGCGACGCCCTGCTCACCCGGTGGCACGGCCAGGGCCCGGTGAGCCTGCCCGGGGGCCTGCGCGCCACCCGCGTCGACGGCCGGGTGTCCATCCGGGTACCCATCGCCGCGCCCGCTCCGGTTGAATAGCCCCGCAGGCCCAACCGCACCCCGCTCACGCACCACCCGATTCGTCACCAGGAGAAGAGCCGTGGACGCTGCCCACATGGGAGCCGATCTGGAGAAGGTCCTCATCACCGAGGAGGAGATCCACGCCCGGCTCGAGGAGCTGGCGGCCGAGGTCTGGACCGAGTACGAGGGCAAGGACCTGCTGCTCGTGGGCGTGCTCAAGGGCGCGGTGATGGTCATGGCCGACCTGTCGCGCGCGCTGCCGGGCACGGCTCCCGTCGACTGGATGGCCGTGTCCTCCTACGGCTCGGGCACCAAGTCCTCCGGCGTCGTGCGGATCCTCAAGGACCTCGACACCGACATCACCGGCAAGCACGTGCTCATCGTCGAGGACATCGTCGACTCGGGCCTGACCCTGTCGTGGATCAAGTCCAACCTGGAGTCGCGCTCGCCCGCCTCCGTGGAGATCTGCACCCTGCTGCGCAAGCCCGAGGCCGCCAAGGTCGAGATCGACGTCCGGTGGGTCGGGTTCGACATCGCCAACGAGTTCGTCGTCGGCTACGGCCTCGACTACGCCGAGCGCTACCGCAACCTGCGCGTCGTCGGCACCCTCGCCCCGCACGTCTACGCCTGACCCTCCACGGCGTACGCCGCCGCGCGCCGGCGCGTCCACCACGCGGAAGGGACGCGGGCGGGGCGGAACACGGGGCTCCTCCGCGTCGTTGTCCAGCACGAACCACGCCGGCACCTCCGTAGTACCGTCGTGGTGGGACCGCTCCCCGACCCGGGCCGCGGCACACAGCGTGATCGAGCAGGAGGCACGGGGCGGCCAGCCCCGCTACACACATGGATTTCAAGCGCATCCTTCGGGCCCCGTTGTTCTGGGTCGTCGCGGTCATCGCGATCACGCTGATGGTCTTCAGCCTCAGCGACGCCGGTGGCTACACCCGCATCGACACCTCTGCGGCCGAGCAGCTCATCACGCAGAAGAAGGTCGAGAAGGTCACGATCACCAACAACGAGGTCGTGGACATCGACCTCAAGAGTGGTCAGACCTACTCCGACGGCAAGAACATCAAGGGCGCGACCAAGGTCCGGACCGAGTACGTCGAGGCCGCCGGCCCCGGTTTCGTCAAGCTGGTCGCCGACAACCCGCCTCCCGGTGGCTTCAACCAGGACAACAAGGGCACCAACCCCTTCGTCGCCCTGCTCGGGTCGCTGCTGCCGATCATCATCCTGCTGGGCCTGTTCTGGTTCCTCATGACCCAGATGCAGGGCGGCGGCTCGCGCGTCATGCAGTTCGGCAAGTCCAAGGCCAAGCTCGCCTCCAAGGACACCCCGAAGGTCACCTTCTCCGACGTCGCCGGGGTCGACGAGGCCGTCGAGGAGCTCCACGAGATCAAGGAGTTCCTCTCCGAGCCGTCGAAGTTCCTGGCCGTCGGCGCCAAGATCCCCAAGGGCGTCCTGCTCTACGGTCCTCCCGGCACCGGCAAGACCCTGCTGGCCCGCGCGGTCGCCGGTGAGGCCGGCGTGCCGTTCTACTCGATCTCCGGCTCGGACTTCGTCGAGATGTTCGTCGGTGTCGGTGCCTCCCGCGTCCGCGACCTGTTCGAGCAGGCCAAGGCCAATGCCCCCGCGATCGTGTTCGTCGACGAGATCGACGCCGTCGGCCGCCACCGCGGCGCCGGCCTGGGCGGTGGCCACGACGAGCGCGAGCAGACCCTCAACCAGCTGCTCGTGGAGATGGACGGGTTCGACGTCAAGACCAACGTCATCCTCATCGCCGCCACCAACCGCCCCGACATCCTCGACCCGGCGCTGCTGCGCCCCGGCCGCTTCGACCGCCAGATCGCCGTCGAGGCACCCGACATGATCGGCCGCCACCGCATCCTCGAGGTCCACTCACAGGGCAAGCCGATGGCTGCCGGCGTCGACCTGCTGGCCGTCGCCCGTCGCACGCCCGGGTTCACCGGTGCCGACCTCGCCAACGTCCTCAACGAGGCGGCGCTGCTCACCGCCCGCAGTGACGGCAAGCTCATCGACGACGCCGCGCTCGACGAGGCCATCGACCGCGTCATCGCAGGCCCGCAGAAGCGCACCCGGATCATGTCCGCCAAGGAGCGCAAGATCACGGCCTACCACGAGGCCGGCCACGCCCTGGTCGCCTCGGCGATGAACCACCTGGACCCCGTCACCAAGGTGACGATCCTGCCCCGCGGCCGCGCGCTCGGCTACACGATGGTCATGCCGACCGACGACAAGTACTCCACCACTCGCAACGAGATCCTCGACCAGCTCGCCTACGCCCTCGGCGGCCGCGTCGCCGAGGAGGTCGTCTTCCACGACCCCACCACCGGCGCCGCCAACGACATCGAGAAGGCCACCGCGATGGCCCGCAAGATGGTCACCGAGTACGGCATGAGCGAGCGCGTCGGCGCGATCAAGCTGGGCCAGAGCCAGGGCGAGGTCTTCCTCGGCCGCGACATGGGCCACCAGCGCGACTACAGCGAGGAGATCGCCAGCGTCGTCGACACCGAGGTGCGCTCCCTCATCGAGCACGCGCACGACGAGGCGTGGCACGTCATCAACGACAACCGCGACATCCTCGACCGGCTCGTCCTCGACCTGCTCGAGCACGAGACGCTCAACGCCAAGGAGCTGGCCGTGATCTTCGAGCCGGTGCGCAAGCGCCCGCTGCGGCCCACCTGGCTCTCGAGCGAGACCCGGTTCCTGTCCGACCAGCCGCCGGTGCTGACCCCCGCCGAGCGGGCGGCCCAGAACGGCTCCCACGGCCTGGAGTCCGCAGGCTCGGACCGCCAGACCGCCGAGGCGATCGACCGGGCGGCCGAGGCGGGCACGCCGAAGGCGGCCGAGGAGCACCCGCCCACGCAGGTCATCGAGGTCCCCGAAGGTGGCCAGGTCTCCCCGAATGAGCACTGACGGCCGGGCGCACGTGGTCGACCACGCCCGGGCCGAGGCCGCGGTGCGTGAGCTGCTGCTCGCCATAGGGGAGGACCCCGACCGCGACGGCCTCGTCGAGACCCCGGCCCGGGTCGCGCGGGCGTACGGCGAGTTCTTCGCCGGCCTGCGCATCGACGCGGCCGAGGTGCTGTCCAAGACCTTCGAGATCGCGCACGAGGAGATGATCCTCGTGCGCGACATCGAGGTCTACAGCATGTGCGAGCACCACCTCGTGCCGTTCCACGGCGTCGCCCACGTGGGGTACATCCCGGCCAAGGACGGGCGCGTCACCGGCCTGTCCAAGCTGGCCAGGCTGGTCGAGGTCTACGCCCGCCGCCCGCAGGTCCAGGAGCGGCTCACGACCCAGGTGGCCGACGCCCTCGTCGAGCACGTGGGAGCCCAGGGCGTCATCGTGGTCATCGAGTGCGAGCACCTGTGCATGTCCATGCGGGGCATCCGCAAGCCCGGCTCGAGGACCATCACCTCGGCCGTGCGCGGCCAGCTGCGCGACCCGGCGACCCGCGCCGAGGCCATGGCGCTGCTGCTCGGTGGCAAGCGGTGAGCGGACGCGGTTCCACGCGCCCCACCAGACCCGAGCAGAGCACCAGCTCCAAGACCCCTGTCGGCTCCGAACCCGCTGCCGGCCACCGGCCGGTCGCCAGGCCCGCCGCCACCTTGCCGACGTTCCTCGCCGCGCCCGGCATCCCCCGGCTGCTCGGCACCCTGACCTACCTCGTCGGGGCGGTCGACCTGCTCACGGGGCTGCTGCACACCTGGCGACTGCGGCTGCACGGGGTCACCGAGATCCTCCCCGGCGCCCTCACCGACGCCGCTGCGGCGGCCACCGTGGTCTCCGGCGTGTTCCTCGTCCTGCTCGGCCACTCCCTCAAGCGTCGCAAGCGGCGTGCGTGGCGAGCCGCCGTGGCCCTGCTCGGCCTCTCGGTGGTGCTGCACGTCGTCAAGCCCGAGCCCGTCGCCGCCCTCGTCGCCGCTGCAGGCCTCGTGCTGCTGGTGCGGCACCGCGACGAGTTCCGGGCCCTCGGCGACCCCTCCACCCGCTGGCGCGCCGTGCGCCTGTTCTTCGCCCTGCTCGCCGTGTCGCTCGTCGCGGGCACCCTGGTCATCTGGCTCAACCGCCGCGACACCGTCGGCGGGTTCCCGGGTCTGGGCGACCTGGTCCGCGAGCTGGCCTACGGCATGGTCGGCGCCACCGGGCCGCTCGTGTTCACCCGCGACCGGTCCAACGACGTCGTGGGGTCGCTGCTGCTCGGCCTGGGCCTGATGACGCTGCTGACCCCGGCCTACCTCGCCCTGCGCAGCCCCGAGCCGCTGCCGCAGGTGGGCGAGGACGAGGAGCAGCGCGTGCGCGAGCTGATGGCCCGGCACGCCGACTCCCTTGCCTACTTCAACACCCGCCGCGACAAGAGCCTCGTCTGGTCGGCCACCGGGAAGTCGGCGATCGCCTACCGGGTGGTCTCCGGGGTGATGCTCGCCAGTGGCGACCCCATCGGCGACCCCGAGGCGTGGCCGGGCGCGATCTCCGCGTTCCTCGATGAGGCGCAGGAGCACGCCTGGACCCCCGCGGTCCTCGGCTGCTCCGAGTACGCCGGCACGGTGTGGGTGCGCGAGACGGGCTTCTCGGCGCTCGAGCTCGGCGACGAGGCGGTCGTCGACACCACCGAGTTCACCCTCCAGGGCCGGCCGATGCGCAACGTTCGCCAGATGGTCGGGCGCATCGCCCGCGCCGGGTACACGGTCGACGTGGACCGGGTGCGCGACGTCGACACCTCCGTGCGGGCGACCGCGCTCGCCGACGCGGCGGCCTGGCGGTCCTCGGCCACCGAGCGTGGGTTCTCCATGGCGCTCGGGCGACTGCTCGACGACTCCGACCCCGACTGCGTCTTCGTCGCGGCACGGCAGGATGGGGTGGTGCGCGCGTTCCTGCAGTTCGTCCCCTGGGGTGCCGACGGCATGTCCCTGGACGTCATGCGTCGCGACTCCACCGCCGAGGGTGGCGTCAACGAGCTGATGATCGTCGAGGCCCTGCAGGCGGCCAAGGGGCTCGGCGTGCGCCGGGTCTCCCTCAACTTCGCCGCCTTCCGCTCTGCCCTCGAGCGCGGGGAGAAGCTCGGCGCCGGCCCGGTCCTGCGGCTGTGGCGCCGCGTGCTCCTGTTCGCCTCGCGGTGGCTGCAGATCGAGAGCCTGTACCGGTTCAACGCCAAGTTCCAGCCGGCGTGGCAGCCGCGCTTCCTCGTGTACCCCGCCGCCGGCGACCTGCCGCGCGTCGGGTTCGCTGCCCTGGAGGCCGAGGCGTTCCTCACCTGGCCGAGGCTGCGCTGGTTCGGGGGCCACACGTGAGCCGGCCCGGCTGGCCGCTGCGCCGCGACGACGGACTGCCCGTGGTGATGGGCGTCGTCAACGTCACCCCCGACTCCTTCAGCGACGGCGGCGAGTGGTTCGAGCCGTCCGCTGCCATCGCGCACGGCCTCGAGCTCGTCGCCCAGGGCGCGGACCTCGTCGACGTGGGCGGCGAGTCCACCCGGCCGGGCGCCCAGCGGCCGAGTGTGGAGGAGGAGCTGCGCCGGGTGCTGCCCGTCGTCGAGGCGCTGTCACACCAGGGGGTGGCGGTCTCCGTCGACACCATGAGGGCGCAGGTCGCCGAGCAGGCCCTGCGGGCGGGCGCTGCCGTCGTCAACGACGTGTCCGGCGGCCTCGCCGATGACGCGATGGTGGGCGTCGTCGCCCGGACGGGTGCGCCCTACATCGCCATGCACTGGCGCGGGCACAGCACCGACATGCAGTCGCGGGCCGTCTACGAGGACGTGGTCGCGGAGGTCTGCGCCGAGCTCGCCGAGCGCGCCAGGGTGATCATGGACGCCGGCGTCGACGCCGACCGGCTGGTCCTCGACCCGGGGTTCGGGTTCGCCAAGCTCGCCCACCACAACTGGCTGCTGCTGCGCCACCTCGACCGGGTCCTCGACCTCGGGCACCCGGTGCTCGTCGGCACCTCGCGCAAGACGTTCCTCGGCAGGCTGGGGCTGGCCGACGGCGAGGCGTCGAGACCGCCCGCGGAGCGCGACGTCGCCACGGCGGCGACGTCGGTCCACGCCGCGCGCTCGGGCGCGTGGGGCGTACGGGTGCACCACGTGCCGTCCACCCTCGATGCGTTGCGGGCCACCGCCGCCATCGAGCACGCCACCGAAAGCACCACCGACCGCACCACCGACCGCACCACCGACCGCACCACCGACGGAGGATGACGGCTGTGTCCGACCAGATCGTGCTCAAGGGGATCTCGGCGGTGGGGCACCACGGGGTGCTCGACTTCGAGAAGCGGGACGGGCAGACGTTCGTCGTCGACGTGACCATGCAGGTCGACCTCGCCCCCGCGGGTGCCAGCGACGACCTCGCCGACACCGTCAACTACGCCGAGGTCG
Source organism: Pedococcus sp. 2YAF34 (assembly GCF_052114585.1). NCBI lineage: Bacteria > Bacillati > Actinomycetota > Actinomycetes > Micrococcales > Intrasporangiaceae > Pedococcus > Pedococcus sp. 2YAF34. The sequence continues at coordinate 22,143 of NZ_JBFRFA010000038.1, read as the reverse complement.
CCGGCGACGTGGTCGCCCTCGTGCAGGGCGAGCCGCTCGACCTCATCGAGGCCCTCGCCGCCCGGATCGCAGACCGCGTGCTGGCCCGTCCGCTCGTCGAGGCGGTCGAGGTCGTGGTCCACAAGCCGCAGGCCCCGGTGGGGCACCCGTTCACCGACGTGCAGGTGCGCGTCGTGCGCGAGCGGCAGGCGCCGGTCGTGGTTGCGCTCGGCTCCAACCTCGGCGAGTCGGTCGAGACCCTCCACGACGCGACGGTCGCCCTCTTCGCCCTGCTCGACATCGTCGAGGTCTCTTCCCTGGTGGAGACCGACCCGGTCGGCGGACCGGACCAGCCGCCCTACCTCAACGCCGTCGTCACCGGCACGACCCACCTCGCCCCGTCCTCGCTGCTCGCCGGGCTGCACGACATCGAGCGCGCGCACGGCCGCACCCGCGAGGTGCACTGGGGCCCACGGACGCTCGACCTCGACCTCGTGCAGTACGGCGACCCCGTGTTCGACACCGACGTGGTCATGGACTCCGCGACGCTGACGCTGCCGCACCCGCGGGCCCACGAGCGGGCCTTCGTCCTGGTGCCGTGGCTGCAGGCCGAGCCCGAGGCCGTGCTGCGCGTCGACGGGACGGTGCGCCGGGTGGCCGACCTCGTCTCCACGCTGGACACCTCGGGCGTGCGCCCCGGCCCCGACGTCGACCTGCTGGAGGGCCCGTGGTGAACGAGGGCCACGGCCTGCGCTGGTCGCAGCTGGCGGGCATCACCGTCGTGGTGGCTGCGCTGTCGTGGATCGGGTGGCGGATTTACCTCGCGGGCAGCGGCAACCTGCTCGGCCCCGCGTCCTGGGTCTCGTCGCTGCTCATCGTCATCATGGCGGTGCTCGTGGTGGCGGCGGGGCTGCCGGTGCGGCGGTTCCTGCGCGGTGAGTCGACCCGTCCGTTGAGCCCCATCCGCGCAGCCCGGACGCTCGTCCTCGCGCAGGCGGCGGCGCTCACCGGCGCCGGGGTTCTGGGTTGGTACCTCGCGCAGGTCGCCCACGCGCTCGCCGACCTCGACTTCGCCGGCTACCACGAGCTGCTGTGGCGCTTGCTGGCACTGTGCGCGTCCGCCGCACTGCTCACCGTCGCGGGCATGGTCACCCAGCGCATGTGCCGGGTCGAGCCGCCCGACCGCGGCGACGAGGACTGACCCCGTCCTGCGGGCGGCAGCGGCTACTTGTCGACGTCGCCGACGACGAAGAACATCGAGCCCAGGATCGCGACCATGTCGGCGATGAGGTTGCCGGGGAGCACCTCGGCCAGCACCGCGACATTGTTGAACGACGCCGACCGCAGCTTCAGCCGCCACGGGGTCTTCTCGCCCCGGGAGACGAGGTAGTAGCCGTTGAACCCGAGCGGGTTCTCCGTGGCCGTGTAGAGGTCGCCCTCGGGCACCTTGAGCACCTTGGGCAGCTTGACGTTGACCGGGCCGCGGGGGAGCGTCCGCAACCGGTCGAGGCAGGCGTCGGCGAGGTCGAGGCTGACGTGCACCTGCTCGAGCAGCACCTCGAGACGCGACAGGCAGTCACCGGCCGAGCGCGTCACGACCCGGCCCGGGCCGCCCGGGGCGAACAGCTCGCCGTAGGCCAGGTAGGGCTCGTCCCGACGGAGGTCCAGGTCGACACCGGAGCCGCGCGCGATGGGGCCCGAGACCCCATACGCCGCAATGGTCTCGGTGGAGAGCACCCCGACGCCGCGGGTACGGGCCTCGAGGATCTCGTTGCCGACGATGAGTGACTCGAGGTCGGGGAGGCGCCCCCGCACGGCGGCGAGCGCGTGCGCCACTCGGTCGAGCCAGCCCGCGGGCAGGTCCTCCTTGAGGCCGCCGACGCGGTTGAACATGTAGTGCATCCGGCCGCCCGAGGCCTCCTCCATGACGGCCTGCAGCTCCTCGCGCTCGCGGAACGCGTAGAAGATCGGGGTGATCGCGCCGAGCTCGAGCGGGTAGGAGCCGAGGAACATCAGGTGGTTGAGCACCCGGTTGAGCTCCGCCAGCAGGGTGCGGGCCCAGACCGCGCGCTCGGGCACCTCCATGCCGAGCATCTGCTCCACGCCGAGCACGACCCCGAGCTCGTTGGAGAACGCCGACAGCCAGTCGTGGCGGTTGGCGAGCACGACGATCTGCCGGTAGTCGCGCACCTCGAACAGCTTCTCCGCGCCGCGGTGCATGTAGCCGACGACCGGCTCGGCCGCCACGATGCGCTCCCCGTCGACGACGATGCGCAGCCGCAGGACGCCGTGCGTGGCGGGGTGCTGCGGGCCGATGTTGAGGACCATGTCGGCGGTGGCGAGGCCGCCGGCGCCGAGGCCGACGGTGAGCTCGCGCTGGTCGCCGGTGGTCGTCATGCCTGCAGGCTAGCCGGGGCAGCCCGGGATGTTGTCCGCAGCGACGAGCCGGCCCTGGTCGTCGAGCTTGACCAGGACGGTGCTCTCGCGAGCCGCCAGGCCCACGAGGCCCTTGGCGTCGGTCGACCGCGTCTGCAGCGGCTGGTCGGCTGCGACGCAGTGGTGGTAGAGGATCCGTGCACCGTCGGCGACCGGGATCGTGAAGGTGATCTTGGCGTTCTGGTTCTCGTAGGGGACCGCGCCCTTGAACGGTGTCAGCGGCACGCCCTGCTTCGCGAGCTTCGCGTCGTCGAGCTTCTTCCAGGTCCACCGGTCGAGCTCGATGACGCTCACGCCGGCCACCTCGCTGACCTTGGCCACGGTGCCGTAGTCGTAGCCGCGGCCCTTGTCGTCGCTGGTGGGGGCCTCGGGGGCGGCGGGCTTCGAGGAGCTGGAGGAGGCGCCGCCGGCAGTGACGGTCGGGGTCACGGTGACGGTCACCGGTCCGCCGGACGGGGCGCCGCCACCACAGCCCGCAGTCGCGAGGGTGGCCAGGGTCGCGGTGGCCGCGGCGAGGGTGGTCGTGAGGGAGGCGGCGCGGCGGTTGGTCATGCGGGGGAGCTGGTGCTTCATGGGGACAGGAGGGTCCTTTCGAGGAGTCAGCAACCCCACAGTCTGCCCGCGCCGCCGTGACTGACAAAACCCGTGGCGCTGCGGCAGGCTTCCTCCGTGCCCCCGAAGAACCCGTCCGACCCCCCGGTCGATGCCGCCGACCTGCTCGACCTGGGCGACCCTGCGGTCGTCGCCGACCCGTACCCGCACCTCGCCGCCCTGAGGGCCGTGGCCCCGCTGGCCTGGCACAGCGGGATGGGCACCTGGCTCGCCACCGGGCACGCCGAGGCCGGGGCCGTCCTGCGCGACCGGCGCCTGGGCCGCCTGTTCTCGGCCCGCACACCGGCGGACGACTGGGACACCTTCAACTGGCTGCACGCCGACTCCATCCTCGACAGCGAGCCGCCCAAGCACACGAGGCTGCGGCGGCTCGTTGCCGGGGCGTTCGGGCGGGGCCACGTGCAGCGGCTCGCGCCCCGCATCGAGGAGCTCGCGGCCGGGTTGCTCGCCGACCTGCCTGACGGCGAGTTCGACGTGCTGGCCGGGTATGCCGAGCCGTTGCCGGTGCTCGTCATCGCCGAGCTGCTCGGGGTGCCCGAGGCCGACCGGCACCACCTGCGGCCGTGGAGCCAGGCGATCGTGAGGATGTACGAGGTCGACCGGACGCCGGAGGTGGAGGCGCAGGCGCGGCAGGCGGCCGCCGAGTTCGCCGCGTACGTCGAGCAGCTCGCTGCCGACCGGGCCGCCGCTCCCGGCGAGGACCTGCTGAGTGACCTCGTCCAGGCCCGCGACGGCAGCGACCGGCTGTCCTCCCACGAGCTGGTCGCCACTGCCGTCCTGCTGCTCAACGCCGGCCACGAGGCGAGCGTCAACGGGTTCGGCAACGGGCTGCACTCGTGGCTCACCGCGCCGGAACGCCCCGCCGTCGACGTGGCCGATCCTGCGGCGCGCGCCCGGCTGGTCGAGGAGCTCCTGCGCCACGACAGCCCGTTGCACCTCTTCGAGCGCACGGCCAAGGAACCCGCCACGGTGGCGGGTGTCGACCTGCAACCCGGCGACAAGGTCGCGGCGCTGCTCGGAGCCGCCAACCGCGACCCGGCCGTCTTCACCGACCCCGACCGGTTCGACCCGACCCGCGACCCCAACCCGCACCTGGCCTTCGGTGCCGGCATCCACTTCTGCATCGGCGCCCCGCTGGCCCGGCTCGAGCTGGAGGTGTCGCTGCGGACCCTGATGGCTCGGTACCCGGCCCTCGAGGTCGTCGAGGCGCAGCGTCGTCCGACCTTCGTGCTGCGCGGGTTCGAACGGCTCGTGGTGGCGCCGGTCAGCCGACCCGCTTGACCGCCCAGAGGAAGTCGCCGAACCCGCCCGGCGCGGTCAGCAACGCCGCCGCCGACGACTGCTCCAGCGCACGCAGGTAGGCGCCGGGGTCGCGCAGCGCGAGGTCGTGCGGCGGCGTCGCGCCGTCCACGCCGAGCCGCCGCAGGGCGGCCCGCTGGTCGAGCAGCTCGTCGTGGTCGAGGGTGTCCATCGCGACGTGGGCGGTGAGGTCGCACGTGCCGTCGGGCACCGGGGTGACCGTCCGTCCCTCCCGGTATGCCGCGAGCGTGCCGCCCGGGGGCCGCCCACCCGCCCGGTGCCCGTAGTCGACGGCCACCGCCACACCGCGGTGCAGCCGCCCCAGCAGGTCGGCCCAGGCGTCGTCGCGGCTCAGCCCCACCTCGACCCGGTCACCCGGGCTGGTGGCCGGCCAGTGCCGCCGCGCCCACTCGAGCTCCGCGCCGTCGACGGGGCGCCCCAGCTCCTCCACCCCCGCTGCCGGGTCCACCTCGAGGTGCCGCAGGACGCTGTCGTCGTCCACGGCGGCGACGGCGCACGGGACCACGTCGAGCCACTCGTGCGCGACGACCAGCGCGTCCTCGAGGCCGGTGAGGGAGCCGGGCAGCTCGGCGCCGCCGCCGGACCGGACCCAGTCGCAGGCCGCCGGCAGCCCGGCGGGGCGGTCGACGACGTCGACGCCGGTGAGGCGCAGGTCCGGCGCCGCGGCGTACAGGTGCGTGAGCAGCTCCCCACGTCCGGCGCCGACGTCGACGACCCGGGTCAGGCCGTTCTCCCGGGCGAGGGCGACCAGGGCGCCGGCGAGGACCGCGCCGGTTCGCCCGTGGGTCGCGGTCGTGAAGTGCCCGGCCGGGCCACGCTCGTCGCGGTAGAAGCCGTGCGGTCCGTAGAGCGCTGCCTGCCACGCCTGCTGCCACTCCACGCGCTCCATGGGCGCCACGGTAGCCACCGGCGCAGGGGGTAGCGTGCTCGCGTGACTTCGGCGGACGAGCGACCCGCGCGGCTGGACGTCGGCGTGGTCGGGAGCGGCCGCGTCGGCGCGGTGCTGGGCGCCGCCCTGCGGCGTGCGGGCCACAAGGTGGTCGCCGCCTCGGGCGTCAGCGACGCCTCCCGGGACCGGGCCGAGGTGCTGCTCCCCGGGGTGCCTCTCCTGCCCGTCGAGGACGTCGTACGGCGTGCCGAGCTCGTCCTCCTGGCCGTGCCGGACGATGCGCTGGCCGACCTCGTGGCCGGGCTTGCGAGCACCGGGGTCTGGCAGGCGGGTCAGCTCGTCGTGCACACCTCGGGCCGGCACGGGCTCGAGGTCTTCGACGCCGCCCGCGAGCAGCACGTGCTCGGGCTGGCTCTGCACCCGGCGATGACGTTCACCGGGACCGCGCTCGACCTCGACCGGCTGGCCGACTGCTGCTTCGGCGTGACCGCGCCCGAGCCGCTGCGCCCGGTGGCGGAGGCGCTCGTCCTCGAGATCGGCTCGGAGCCGGTCTGGGTGGAGCAGGAGATGCGCCCGCTCTACCACGCGGCCCTCGCCCACGGCGCGAACCACCTGGTGACCCTCGTCGCCCAGTCGCTCCAGGCCCTGGCCGCCGCCGGCGTGGAGCACCCGTCACGGGTCCTCGGGCCCCTCGTGGCCGCGGCGCTCGACAACGCCCTGCGTGCAGGTGACGCTGCCCTCACCGGCCCCGTGGCGCGGGGGGATGCCGGTACGGTGGCCGAGCACCTGCGACAACTGCAGAGCCTCACCCCCGACATCCGGCCGACCTACGTGGCGCTCGCGCGGGCGACGGCCGAGCGGGCCCTGGCCAGCGGACGCCTGCGCGCGCACGCCGCGGCGCCACTGCTGGACATCCTCGCGAGCGATCAGGAGCACTGAGTGAGCCACCCCCGCCCCGTCAGCGCCGACGGTGCCGACCCCGTCCCCGGGACCTCGGGCCCCGCGGTCGCGCGTACCCGCGACGAGCTGCGCACCGCGCGCGCCAGCCTCACCGGGGGTGACGTCGCGGTCGTCATGACCATGGGGGCCCTGCACGAGGGGCACGCGACCCTCATCGAGACCGCCCGGCGCAAGGCCGCCCACGTCGTGGTGACGATCTTCCTCAACCCGCTGCAGTTCGGCCCGCGCGAGGACCTGTCCCGCTACCCCCGGACCTTCGACTCCGACATGGAGATCTGCCGGGCCGCCGGCGTCGACCTCGTGTTCGCGCCCACCCCCGACGTGATCTACCAGGACGGCGACCCGGGCGTGCGGATCTCCGCGGGGCCGCTCGGCACCGTGCTCGAGGGGCAGGCGCGACCCGGCCACTTCGACGGCATGCTCACCGTCGTCGCCAAGCTGCTGCACCTCACCGGCGCCGACAGCGCCTACTTCGGCCAGAAGGACGCCCAGCAGCTGCTGCTCATCCGCCGTATGGTGCGCGACCTCGACTTCCCGGTCGACGTGGTCTCCGTGCCGACCGTCCGCGAGGCCGACGGCCTCGCGATGAGCAGCCGCAACACCTACCTCACCGAGTCCGACCGCGAGGTCGCCCTCTGCCTGAGCAAGGCCCTTCGCGCCGGCGCTGCTGCCGCCGCAGAGGGGCCCTCGGCCATCCGGCGCGCCGCCCGTGCCGTCCTCGTCCGCGAGCCGCTAGCGCTGGTGGACTACCTGGTCCTCGTGCACCCGTCGACCCTCGAGGACGTCCCCGAGTGGTACCGCGGAGAGGCCCTGCTCGCCGTCGCGGGCCGGGTCGGCACCACCCGACTCATCGACAACCTGCCCCTGCTCGTCGGGCCCGGCGGCCGGGCGCTCGAGGTCTTCTCGGACGTCTACACCGCCACCGCCTGAGCACACCCCGAGGGAACCCACCCATGCAGCGCTTCATGCTCCACGCCAAGATCCACCGCGCCACGGTGACGCAGGCCGACCTGCACTACGTCGGCTCCCTCACCCTGGACCGCGACCTCATGGACGCGGCAGGCTTGCTGCCGGGCGAGCAGGTGGACGTCGTCGACGTCGACAACGGCAACCGGCTCACGACCTACGCCATCGAGGGCGAGCGCGGTTCGGGCATCGTCTGCATCAACGGCGCGGCCGCCCGCCTCATCTCGCCCGGCGACCTCGTCATCGTCATCGCGTACGCCGCCATGGACGAGGAGGAGGCCCGCACCCGCGAGCCGCGGGTCGTCTTCGTGGACCGGGACAACCGGGTCGTCGAGGTCGGCGACGACCCGGGCGACGTGCCGGACGGGTTCGGGCTGCGCACCTCCGCCGTGACCAGACACGCCCATGTCGGCTGACCGCCCGGGGGCTGACCGCCCGTCGGGCGACCCGGCGCTCGGTCCGCCGCTGGCCGTCCCGCGCTGGCTGGTCTCCGGTGAACCGGGCTGGACCACGTCGGCCGACGTGGTGGTCGTGGGCTCGGGCATCGCCGGGCTCACCACCGCGCTGCGGCTGCGCCAGCGCGTCGACCGGGTGCTGCTGGTCACCAAGACGGTCCTCAGCGAGGGGTCGACCCAGTGGGCGCAGGGCGGGATCGCCGCGGCGCTCGACCCGGCCGACTCCCCGCAGGAGCACCTGCACGACACCCTCGTCGCGGGGTGCGGGATCTGCGACGTCCCCGCGGTCACGGCGCTCGTCCACGAGGGGCCGGAGCGGGTGCGCGAGCTCGTCGCGCTCGGCGCCGAGTTCGACCTCGACGAGGAGGGGGAGCTGCGGCTCACCCGCGAGGGCGGCCACCACCGTGACCGCATCGCCCACGCCGGCGGTGACGCGACGGGCAAGGAGATCTCCCGCGCCCTCATCGCCGCCCTGCACGCCGTGCAGGACGACCCCGGCATCGAGGTGATCGAGCACGCCCTCGTCGTCGACCTGCTCCAGGACGTCGACGAGCGGGTGTGCGGCGTGACCCTCCACGTCATCGGCGAGGGCCAGATCGACGGCGTCGGAGCGGCCCTGGCCCGCGCCGTCGTGCTCGCCACCGGCGGCCTGGGGCAGGTCTACTCCGCGACGACGAACCCCTCCGTGGCGACCGGGGACGGCCTCGCGGCAGCCCTGCGCGCAGGGGCGGTGCTCACCGACGTCGAGTTCGTCCAGTTCCACCCCACGGTGCTGTGGCTGGGCGAGGGGTCCAGTGGGCAGCAGCCGCTGATCTCCGAGGCGGTACGCGGCGAGGGTGCGTTCCTGGTCGACCGCGACGGGGTGCGGTTCATGCAGGGCCGGCACCCGCTGGCCGACCTCGCCCCCCGGGACGTGGTGTCCCGCGCCATCGTCGACCGGATGCACGAGACGGGGGAGCAGCACGTGTTCCTCGACGCCCGCCACCTCGGCCGCGAGTTCCTCGAGCAGCGGTTCCCCTCGATCGTGGCGCGGTGCCGCGAGCTGGGCTTCGACCCCGCGGTCGACCTGCTCCCTGTGGCGCCGGCCCAGCACTACGCCAGCGGGGGAGTGCGCACCGACCTCGAGGGCAGGTCCTCCCTCGACGGCCTCTACGCCTGCGGCGAGGTGTCCTGCACGGGGGTCCACGGCGCCAACCGGCTCGCGTCCAACTCCCTGCTCGAGGGCCTGGTCTTCGCCCACCGCATCGCCGATGACATCAGCGCGCGACTGGCCGCCGGCGAGCTCCCACCGGTCGAGCCGGCGCCCGCTCCGGCAGGCACTGCACTGCTGGACGGGTCGGCCCGGGTGCAGGTGCAGGCCGCCATGACGGCCGGCGCCGGGGCGGTGCGCTCCGCCGGGTCGCTGGCGCAGACCGCGGCAACCCTCGTGGAGCTGGCCGCTGCGGCGACGTCGGAGGAGCCCGGACCCGAGTCGTGGGAGACGACCAACCTCCTGCACGTCGGGCAGGTGCTCACCCTCGCCGCGACGCTGCGCGAGGAGACCCGTGGCGGGCACGTCCGCTCCGACCACCCCGAGCTCGTCGACCCGGACTGGCGCGGCCACACGCACCTCGTCCGTGGCGCGGACGGCACGGTCACCACCTCCTTCGAACCCGTCCCCGAACAGGACCTCGCATGACCGACCCGCACTTCCCCGAGGATGCCGCGCTCGCCGTCGTCCGCACCGCCCTCGACGAGGACCTCGGCGGCCCCGACGGGGTCGACGTCACCACCTCGGCCACCATTCCTCCCGAGCAGGTGAGCAGGGCCCACGTCGTGGCGCGCGCCGACGGCGTGCTCGGCGGCATACCCGTCGTCCCGCTGGTCTTCGACGAGGTCGCCCGTCGGCTCGGCGCCGAGCCGGTCCGCGCCACGCTCGAGCGGGCCGACGGCGACGGGCTCGTCCGCGGCGACGTGGTCGCCACCCTGGAGGGGTCGACGCAGGTCGTGCTCGTCGGCGAGCGCACGATGCTCAACATCCTGTGCCGCCTGTCCGGCATCGCCACCCACACGCGGCAGTGGGCCGAGCGGCTCGAGGGCACCGGCGCCACCGTCCTCGACACCCGCAAGACCACGCCCGGCCTCCGCGCGCTGGAGAAGTACGCCGTCCGAGCCGGCGGGGGCACCAACAAGCGGATGGGCCTCCACGACGTGGCCATGATCAAGGACAACCACAAGCTCGCGGCCGGCTCGCTGGCGGCGGCGTACTCCGCGGTGCGGGCCAAGTACCCCGACGTGCCGGTGCAGGTGGAGGTCACCACCACCGAGGAGGCGCTGGAGTCGGTCGGCGTCGGCGCCCGGTTCCTGCTGTGCGACAACATGTCCGTGGAGCTGCTGCGCCAGACGGTCGAGGCGGTCCGCGCGACCGGCGAGGCCGTCGAGCTCGAGGCGACCGGCGGCCTGACGCTCGACGTGGCGCGCGACTACGCCCTCACCGGCGTCGACTACCTCAGCGTCGGCGGCCTCACCCACTCCTCGCCGATCCTCGACCTCGCCCTCGACCTCGCCCTCGACCTGGTCGGCTGACCCCGGCGTTCTGCTGAGGACCGGGTCGGGCGCGATGCGAGGGCGAGGTGTGCCGCTGGGTACCCTTTGCGGGTGAGTGAAACCCCCACCGTGACCACCGCGAACCCGACGGACGCCCTGCCCGAGGCCGACCTGCCCGAGCAGATGCAGGTCCGCCGGGACAAGCGCGACCGCCTGCTCGCCGAGGGCAAGCAGGCGTTCCCGGTCTCGGTGGCGCGCACCCACACCCTCGCCGCGGTCCGCGAGCAGTGGGGGCACCTGGAGACCGGCGAGGAGACCCAGGACGTCGTCGGGGTCGCCGGCCGCGTCATCTTCATCCGCAACACCGGCAAGCTCGCGTTCGCGACCCTCCAGGAGGGCATCGGCACCCGCCTGCAGGTCATGCTCAGCCTGGCCGAGGTCGGCGAGGAGGCGCTCGCCGAGTGGAAGAGCACCGTCGACCTCGGTGACCACGTCTTCGTCGAGGGCCGCGTCATCTCCTCCCGCCGCGGCGAGCTCTCGGTGATGGCGAGCCGGTGGGAGATGGCCTCCAAGGCGCTGCGCCCGATGCCGGTCATGCACAAGGACCTGTCCGAGGAGTCGCGGGTGCGACAGCGCTACGCCGACCTCATCGTGCGGCAGGAGGCCCGCGACATGGTGCGCACCCGCGCCGCCATCGTCAAGGCGGTCCGGACGACGCTGGAGGAGAGCGGCTACCTCGAGATCGAGACCCCCGTCCTCCAGCTGATCCACGGCGGGGCCACGGCCCGGCCGTTCCACACCCACCTCAACGCCTTCGACCAGCCCATGACGCTGCGCATCGCGCTGGAGCTCAACCTCAAGAAGGCCGTCGTGGGTGGCGTGGACAAGGTCTTCGAGATCGGCCGCATCTTCCGCAACGAGGGCGTCGACTCCACCCACAGCCCCGAGTTCACGATGCTCGAGGCGTACGAGGCCTACGGCGACCAGCGCACGATGGCCGAGCTCATGCGCGCGATGTTCCTCGCCGCGGCCGACGCCGTCGGCAGCCGCCAGGTGGAGACCCCGAAGGGCGTCGTCGACCTCGACGGCGAGTGGCGCTGGCTGCCGGTCTACCAGGGCGTGAGCGAGGCGGTGGGCGAGACCATCACCCCCGACACCGATGCAGGCACCCTGCGGGCGATCGCGGCGCGCCACGACGTCGAGGTCGACCCGGCGTGGGAGGCCTCCAAGATCGTCACCGAGCTGCTCGGCGAGCTGGTCGAGCCCCACCTGCTCCAGCCGACGTTCCTGTGCGACTACCCGCCGCACGCCCAGCCGCTCGCCCGGCCGCACCGCGACGACCCCGAGCACCTCATCGAGGCCTGGGACCTCATCATCGCGGGCGTCGAGCGCGGCACCGCGTTCTCCGAGCTCGTCGACCCCGTCATCCAGCGCCGCGTCCTGGAGGAGCAGTCGCTCAAGGCGGCCGGTGGCGACCCCGAGGCGATGCAGCTCGACGAGGACTTCCTCCGGGCGCTGGAGTACGGCGCGCCGCCCATGGGCGGTCTCGGCCTCGGCATCGACCGCCTCGTCATGCTGTTCACCGGCGCCAACATCCGCGAGACGATCCTCTTCCCGCACCTGAAGCCGGAGGCCACCCGGTGAGCGGGATCTGGCCCTACGTCGCGGCGCTGATCCCGTCGGCAGGCGTCGGCGTGCTCTTCTGGGTCGTCATCAAGAACATGATGGAGGGCGACCGCAAAGAACGCCTCGCGCATTCGCAATGGGATGCCGCCCACACCCAGCACGACGAAGAAAACAGCGACAATTCCACGAATTCTGAGGCCGACCACAAAAACGGCTGAACGGACCTCTTTGCGCGGGGTCGCCCGAACCAATACTTTGATGGCACCCCGCACATTGTCCGAAAGGAATTCCGATGGCCCAGCGCGTCAACATCGTCCTCGATGACGACCTCGACGGCGGACCCGCCGACGAGACCGTGACCTTCGCCCTCGACGGCGTCAGCTACGAGATCGACCTCAGCAGCGCCAACGCCGCTGCCCTGCGTGACGCCCTCGCGCCCTACGTCGGGCACGGCCGCCGCTCCGGTGGGCGTCGCGCCTCCACCTCACGTGGCGGCTCTTCCGCCCGCTCGTCCGCAGGAAAGCGCGACCTCGCGGACGTGCGCGAATGGGCTCGCCAGAATGGCCACAAGGTGAGTGAGCGCGGTCGTATTTCGGCCGAGATCCAGGCCGCCTACGACAAGGCGCACTGAACCATCTGCCTCCACGGTCCGGCGGGTGACATTTCGGGTGCTGCCCGTGAATGTCACCCGCCGCGTCGTTGACCTGCGCGAACGTGATGGATGATTCCCTCGGCGCCCTGGTGCGCGCCATTCGACCGCACCTTGTGTGGGGTCTCGGCGCCGCATCCGGAGAAGTCCCCGACCTCCCGCTGGTGTGGACCTCGCTGCTGGCACCGCTCGATGGCGACCCGACGGCCGAGTGGCGGACGGCGTTCGCCCGCGCGACCGGTCGCTACTACGGCACACCCCCGCCGCCGGCGATGCCGGCGGCCTTCGTCCTGCAGTGGTGCCTCGAGCTGCCTGCCACCCTCGGCGCCGCGGCGGCGCTGTCCGGTCCGTGGGTGCTCGACCCGCGCACGGCCGGCCTGAGCTTCGCGGTGGAGCCCACCGCCGCCTACCCGACGACCTTGCAGCTGCGCTCGGCCGGCGAGGTCGTCGACGACCCGGGTCGCCGGCTGGCGGCGGCCAGGGACGCCTACCTCGACGCCGGACGGGAGCTCGCCGCGGGCTACCACCCCGGGGTCAAGATCGGCCGGCACCAGCGGCTGGCGATGGTCGACGACCTGTGGGCGATGGCGTTGGCCAGGCTGCGCGGGCGCGGACCGGTCGAGCGGGCCTCGTGCTGCTACCTGTACGCCGTGCCCGGCACCCACGAGTGCGCCGGCTGCCCACGCCTGCGCCGCCGCTGAGCGCAGGACACCGGCGCAGGTCCCACGGGCGGTTCCCTTCCGTGGTCGCGCGTGGGCGCCGTCCCGGCTATTTCGTTTGCGTGGGCGAGCCGGCGTCGCTTGGCTGGCCGCATGACCGATCTGTTCACGCCACGGCTGGTCCTCCACCCCGTCGACGTCGCGGAGGGCGAACGCATCATCTCGCGCAGTGCGGGCGACGACGACCTGTGGGCGGCGGACTTCCCGCAGGAAGGCGACGTCATCTCCGTCGCTGCCTACCTCCGCCGTACGGCGGACGGCGGTGAGCAGCGCCCCTTTGGCTTCTACCGGATCACCCGGGCCTCGGACGGACGGGCCATCGGAGGAATCGGCTTCAAAGGAGGACCCGACGGTGGGAGCGTCGAGATCGGCTACGGCCTGACCCCCTCGGCGAGGGGCAACGGCTACGCCGCCGAGGCCGTGGCTGCCCTCCTCAGCGTGGCGACCGATCACAGTGTTGACCGCGTCGCGGCCGATACCGACCGGGCCAACATCGCCTCGCAGAGGACCCTCGAACGAGCGGGGTTCACGCGCCGAGGCAACGGGGCCGACCTGTACTCCTACGAAGCCGTCCTCGGCACCAGCTGAACGCGCAGCAGAGCGCTCCGCCGGCACCGGTCAGAGAAGGTCGGCGACCAGGTCGCCGTCGGCGTCGAGCCGGTCGAGCACGTCGTCGAACATCAGCTGCTCGAGCTTCCTGCCCTCGGCGCCGGCCTCGACCTCGTCCCAGGTGCGGGGCGCCGCGACCGTCGGGGTCTCCTTGCCGCGCAGCGAGTAGGGGCAGATCGTCGTCTTGGCCGCGACGTTCTGGCTCCAGTCGAGGAACACCTTGCCGGGGCGCAGCGACTTGGTCATCTTCCAGACCACGAGGTCGGGATGCTTCTTGGTCAGCTCCTGCGCCAGCTGCTGGGCGAGGTCGCGGGTCTGGTCCGACGTCAGGTCGCCCGGCAGGGCGGCGTACAGCTGCATGCCCTTGCTGCCGCTGGTGACGGGGAACAGGTCCAGACCCAGCTCGCCGAGGCGGTCGCGGACCATGACGGCGACCCGGGCGCACTCGTGCAGGCCGGCCCCGGTGCCGGGGTCGAGGTCGATGACGAGCCGGTCCGGGTGCAGGCGCGCGCCGTCCTCATCGACCTTCCACTGCGGCACGTGCAGCTCGATCGAGTTGAGGTTGACCAGGTAGGTCAGCTGGGCGAGGTCCTCCACGACGGGGTAGGTCACGTCGTCGACCTTGACCCGGGGCAGCCAGGACGGCGCCCCCGACGGCAGGTTCTTCTCGAAGAAGCTCTGGTCGCCGGTGCCATGGGGCCAGCGCACCCGGGTCAGTGGCCGGGAGGCGAGCTGGGGCAGCAGCACGTCGGCGACCTGCGCGTAGTAGTTGAGCACCTCGCCCTTGGTCGTCTCGGTCGAGGGGAAGAGCAGCTTGTCGAGGCTCGTCAGCTTCAGCTTGCGGCCCTCGACGACGACCGAGGTGGTCTCACTCACCGGAGACCTCCGCCCGGGCGTCGGCCAGCAGGTCCTCGGGGGTGAGGTCGGTGCGCACGCCGAGGTAGGCGGGCTGCCGCAGCCGCCCGTCGCGCGTCACCTCCAGGGTGCGGGCCTCGACGACCACCCGCGGCTCGACCCAGAACGCGCCCTCGGCGTCGATGCGGGGGACTGGTGTGTCAAACGGTGCGGTGTCGCGCGCCAGCGGCCGTAGCAGCTCGGTCAGCTCGCGCTGCGCCTTGCCGGCGATCCCCGAACCCATCCGCCCGGCATACCTCCAGCCCTGTGGCGTGGCGATGCCGAGCAGGACGGCGCCGAGGCGGTCGGTGGTCCCGGTCTCCGGCCGCCAGCCGCCGACGACGGCCGACACCGTGGTGCGGTGCGGTGACTTCAGCCAGTCGGTGGACCGCCGTCCGGGCAGGTACGGCGCGGAGAGCCGCTTGCTCACGACGCCCTCGAGCCCCTGCTCACGGGTCGCGGCGAACAGCTCCTCGCCGTCGTCGTAGACGGGCGGGACCTGCCAGTGGCGGCCGGTGAGGTCGAGCCGCTCGAGCAGCTCGCGTCGCGCCGACAGCGGCTGGGAGGTGAGGTCGGCGCCGTACAGCCGCAGCAGGTCGAACACCATCAGCGTGACCGGTCGCACGGCGGACAGGCGCTCCGCCTTCCGGCGGTCCTTCACGTGCATCCGGTCGGCGAGCGCCCCGAAGGAGGGGCGACCGCCGTCGAGGGCCACCACCTCGCCGTCGAGCAGCATGTCGTCGTAGAGGTCGGCCAGGGGTGCCAGCTCGGGGTAGCTCGCCGTCACGTCGTTGCCCGTCCGGGAGGTCAGGGTGAGGTGCCCGTCGCGGATGTCGGCGAGCACCCGCATGCCGTCCCACTTCACCTCGTGCACCCAGTCCCCGCCGTGGGGGATGGCGGTGGCCGGAGTGGCCAGCATGGGGCGCATGCCCGCATTGTGTCAGCGTGGCGTGAGACCGGAAGGGGATCGGACGCACCTCACGGCACGAGTCCGGCCTCGTGGGCCAGGACGACGAGGGCGACCCGGTCCCGCGCGCCCCACTTGGCCAGCAGGCGGGCCACGTGCGTCTTCACGGTGGTCTCCGAGATGTGCAGCGCGGCGGCGATCTCCGCGTTGGTCTGCCCCTGCGCGACACAGCGCATCACCTCCGACTCCCGGCCCGTCAGCCGGGCCAGGGCCGCCGCGTGCGCGGGGCCGGGTGCGCGCAGGTGCCCTGACACCAACCTGCGCAGGACCGCGGCGTCGAGCATGGTCTCGCCCTCGGCGACCGCCCGCACCGACGCCACGAGGGCGGCCCGCGGGGTGTCCTTGAGGAGGAAGCCGCTGGCGCCGGCACGAAGGGCCCGGACGACGTTCTCGTCGTCGTCGAAGGTGGTCAGCACGAGGACCCGGACGCCCGGACACTGCACGACCACCCTGCGGGTCGCCTCGATCCCGTCGAGCACCGGCATCCTCAGGTCCATGAGCGCCACGTCGGGCTGCTCCGCGCGACAGAGGGCGACGGCACTGGCGCCGTCGGCCGCCGTGCCCACCACTTCGATGTCGTCCTGGGCGTCGAGGATGAGCGCGAAACCATCGCGCACCAGCTCCTGGTCGTCGACGACGACGAGCCGGATCATCGCAGGAGCACCGAGCCGGGCAGCTCTGCGCGCACCCGGAAACCGCCGTCGGGCAGGGGTCCGGACTCCAGTCGCCCACCGCAGGCCTCGATGCGCTCGCGCATGCCTTCGAGGCCGTGCCCGGCCCCGCCGCCGCGCCCCCGCGGGCCGCCGTTGAGGGATGCGGCGACTGGGCCATGCGTATCCCATGACGCTCGGACCGCTGGTGCCTCGCGGTCCGTGGGCCCCGTCGTGCCCGCGTTGTCGACCTGGACGCTGACACCGTCGGCGGCCAGGGCGAGGCGGACGGACGTGGCTTGGGCGCCGGAGTGGCGCAGCGAGTTCGTGAGGGCCTCCTGCACCATCCGGAAGACCCCCGCCTCGGCGTCGGTGGAGAGCCTCAGGCCGGGTTGGGTGTCGAGGGTGACCGGCAGGCCTGCGGACCGGAACACCTCCACGAGACCGGGGAGGTCTGCGAGCCCGGCGTGCGACACGACCTCGGGCCGCCGCAGCAGGCCCAGGACCCCGCGGGTCTCGTCCAGGGCGGACCGGCCGGTGCGCTGGATGTTGCCGATCGCCCGTTTGGCGGCCGTGGGGTCGCGGGTGAGGAGCTCGTCGGCGACCTCGGCCTGGACCACGATGATCGAGAGGCTGTGCGCGAGCACGTCGTGCAGGTCTCTGGCCACGCGGAGCCGTTCCTCGGCGGCGACGGCCCGGGCGTCCGCCCGCGACTGCCGCTGGGTGGCCTCGACCCTCCGGTCGGCTTCCCGCAGCCACCACCCGAGCCCCCAGATCCAGACCATGTTGAGGCTCCAGGGCCACGTCGACGCGAGGGTCTCGCGGGGGCTGGCGGCCCCGCCGAGGAGTGCGCAGCCCACCGCGAGCGGCAGGGCGACCAAGGACAGGCGCGCCGAGCCGTGGCGGCCGGCGGCGAAGACCGCGAGCACGAGCAGGAACACCGCGGGGGCCGAGGCGATCGTCGTCCCCAACGCCGCCGGCACGAGGATCGACCCACCGGTCACGCACAGCGCCGCGAAGGGGATCCGGCGGCGCGTGACGAGAGTCGTAGCGGTCACCACCAGCGCGGCGGCCATCACCTCGCGAGAACCGACCACGACGTCCGCGGTCCAGATGTCGACCTGGGCCCAGAGCAGGAGCGCCAAGGGAGGGGCCACGTCGAGGACCGTGAAGGGTCCACGACCCAGCTCCCGGAGACGCCCGGCCTCCCACCACATGCGTCCACGGTAGGCCCGTCCCGTCACCACCGCGTCGTCCTGCGGGACGAGTGCCGTCCTGCCCGAGGACGACCCCGCGTACCCGATGGAGACGCAGTTCGGCCGCGCCGGCGGACGACGCGGATCCCGTGGCCCGGCAGCCTCGAGAGGCAACACCGGCCAACCCAAGGAGGTCCTCATGTCCGCCCCTCTCGCAGTCCCGTCCGCAGCGACGACGGCGTCCACGTGGGGACGCGTCCGCGTCCTCGTGCTCTGCCTCCTCTACACACTGCTGTCCGCATGGGCTCTGGTCATGGCCTCGTTCGGCACCGCCATGGTCGTCCTCCACCGCCTTCCCGACCCCCATGCCCTGACGTTCGGCGCGCTGGGGGCCGCCGCGTTCAAGATGCTGACCCTGGGTCCGGCCCTGGTGGTGCTGGTGACCCGCGGGCGCAGCGTCCTCGCGGTCCGGGCCCTGGTGCTCGGACAGGTCGTCTGGTTCGTGGACGACCTGGTCGCGCCGCAGGACCACGCCTCCCTCCCCGAGCTCATGGCGCGGTACGCCGTGTCGCTGGTGCTCTGGGTCGGTCCGTGGCTGGCGCTGTCGCCGGACCGCGCGCGTCTGTGGCGCGACCCGTGGCCGGTCCGCCCTCTCGTGGCGGCGCTGGCCGTGCTGTCCGCGCTCGTCTGTGCGCCGTGGGTGGCGACGATCACTCGGCTCGACGCGTCGGCGATGACCTCGGTGGGCAGCATGGCGGAGCTGCGGTACGACGTGGCGGGTCTCGGGCTTGCCGCGGTCGCAGCCCTGGGCCTCGCGGCCGTGTCGCGCGCGGTGTGGTGGGACCGGCTCGTGGCGGCGGCCCTGGCCTGGGCTGCGTTCGCCTGTGTCGTGGCTCCCCACGGCTACGGCTCCCCGGGCTACGTCGGTGCGGTGGCTGTGCTGCCGGCGGCCGCGCTGCTGTGGCTGGCGCGGCCCGACGGTCAGCGTTCCTGAGCCCTGACCGGCAGTGTTCCTGAGTCCTGACCGGCAGCGTTCCTGAGTCCTGCGCGCAGTACTGGTGAGCGCCTCCTCGGCATTCGTGAGCCGTGCGCGTGGCGTCCACCCCGCGGTATGGGCCAAGATCGGTGGTATGCGAGCCATCTGGAAGGGAGCGGTGTCGTTCGGGCTGGTCAACGTACCGATCCGGCTGTACTCCGCCACCGAGAACCACGACGTCCAGTTCCGCCAGGTGCACCGTGAGGACGGCGGCCGCATCAAGTACCAGCGGATCTGCAGCATCGACGGTGAGGTCGTGTCCTACGACGACATCGCGAAGGGCTACGAGACCGAGGACGGCGACATGGTCGTCCTGACCGACGAGGACTTCAAGGACCTGCCGTCGCGCAGCTCCAAGGAGATCTCGGTCGAGAAGTTCGTTCCGGCCGACCAGATCGACCCGATGCTGCTCGACAAGTGCTACTACCTCGAGCCCGACAAGGCCTCCACCAAGCCCTACGTGCTGCTGCGTGACGCGCTCGAGAAGGAGAACCGCATGGCGGTGGTCTCCGTCTCGATCCGCACCCGCATGACGATGGCGGTGCTGCGGGTGAGGGAAGGCGTCATCGTCATGCAGACGATGCTGTGGCCCGACGAGGTCCGCAAGCCCGACTTCGCCCACCTCGACGACGACGGCAAGGCCACCAAGCAGGAGCTCGCGATGGCCGACCTCCTCATCGAGCAGCTGGCCGGCGACTACGAGCCCGACGACTACGAGGACGACTACGCCCTCGCGCTGCAGTCCCTGGTCAAGGCGAAGGTCGAAGGCGGCGAGGTGCAGGTGGCCGAGGAGTCCAAGGACGAGTCCGGCGAGGTCGTCGACCTGCTCGCGGCGCTGAAGAAGTCCGTCGACAAGGCCAAGGCCGCCCGCGGCGAGTCGACCACGGAGGAGAAGCCGGCTGCCAAGAAGGCGACCGCCAAGACGACCACGGCGAAGAAGACCGCCGCCAAGAAGACCGCGAAGAAGGCCAGCTGAGTGCCCACCTCCACGACAGGTATGCCGACCGACGACGACCTGGCGATCGTCACCGACTGCGAGCGGGCCCTGCTGACGGGAGCCGTGCGCGGTGACCGCCTGAGCGCAGGCCTCCTGCTGCACGAGGACTTCCACGAGTTCGGTGCGTCGGGCGTCGTCTGGGACCGCGAGTCGATCCTGCAGATGATGGAGGACGAGGCGGCCTCCGGGCCGGTCGACATCCGTGCCGAGCAGCTCGTCGCCAGCGGCCTGGCACCCGGCGTCGTCCTGGTCACCTACGACTCCGTCACGCCCTCGCGCCGCGCGCACCGCAGCTCGGTGTGGGTGCGCAGCGGCGGTCGCTGGCAGGTGCGCCACCACCAGGGCACCGTCGTCGCCGACGAAGCCGTCGACGGCGGTCCGGGTGCGGGTGCCGGGACCGGGTCGGAGCGCACCGCGTGATCGAGATCCTCGACCCGACCGAGGTGGACCGGGCGCGGGCGACCGGTGCCCTGGTCGCCGACATCCTCGCGACGCTGCGGTCGCGCAGCGTCGCCGGCACCAACCTGCTCGACATCGACCGGTGGGCGCGGGACATGATGCTCGCCGCCGGGGCGCAGTCCTGCTACGTCGACTACGAGCCGTCGTTCGGGCGCGGGCCGTTCGGCCACTACATCTGCACGTCGCTCAACGACGCCGTCCTGCACGGGCTGCCCCACGACGAGGTGCTGGCCGACGGTGACCTGCTGTCCCTCGACCTCGCCGTGTCCTTGGACGGGGTCGTCGCCGACTCGGCGATCAGCTTCGTCGTGGGCGGTGCCGGGTCGGCGGAGGACGAGGCGCTCATCGCCGCCACCGAGCGTGCGCTGCAGGCCGGCATCGCCGCGGCCGGGCCGGGTGCCCGCCTCGGCGACGTCTCCCACGCCATCGGCTCCGTCCTCGGCTCGGCCGGGTACTCCGTGAACACCGAGTTCGGTGGCCACGGCGTCGGGTCGACGATGCACCAGGACCCGCACGTCCCCAACACCGGCCGGCCCGGCCGCGGCTATGTCCTGCGCCCCGGGCTGCTGCTGGCCCTTGAGCCGTGGGTGATGGCCGACACCGCGGCACTCACCACCGACGCCGACGGCTGGACCCTGCGCAGCGCCACCGGCTGCCGGACCGCCCACAGCGAGCACACCGTCGCCATCACCGAGGACGGCGTCGAGGTCCTCACCCTGCCGAGCGCCCGCGCCTGACAACCCGAGCCTGCGGACCACGCAAGGCCCGAGTCGGGGCGGCGAGGACGGACGGCAACGGGCATACAGGGCTTGCGCCGCGGGAGTACGGTGACGCCAGCGTCGCGCAGTGAAGGGCCGGCGCACGGCGGAGGGGTGTTCGCGATGGGGCGAGCAGTGCGGTTCCCAGGGGCAGCGACGATCGCGTGCGCCGTGCTGGTGCTGGGCCAGGGCTCGGCGTCCGCCGAGCCGTCGCCAGAGACCCGACCTTCGCCGGCGAGACCCGCCTCTGCGCGGCCGATGGCGGTGCAGGCGCCGGCGGCAGCCCAGGCGGCCGACTTCGACACCGGCCTGAGCTTCGACACCCCCGCGGCGCAGGTCCCGCCCGGCAGCTGGGTCCTGCTCACCCCCAGCTACGTCGTGACTGGCACCCCGCCTGCCGGGGCTGACCTCGGCTTCAGCGTCACCTACCCCCGAGGCCTGGCGGTCGAGGCATCGAACGGTCAGTGCACCGTCTCCGCCGCGACACGCACGGTGCACTGCACCAGCCCTGCCGAGGGCGCCAGGCCGCAGATGCGGGTGACGGTGGACCGGGCCATGACACCGGGCCAGGTCCTCGTCCTCACGGCCACGGTCGACCCGGTGCCGGGCGACTCCGACCCCGGTGACGACGTGGCCACGGCGACAGTGACCGTGGTGCCGCTCGAGGCGCACGTGGACGTGACGGCACCAGCCACGGCGCGGGAGGGCCAGGTGTTCACGGTCGTCGTGCGCCTGCGGAACGATGGTGACGTCCCGGTGGGCGACGACTTCCGGGGCTCGGTCACCATGAGCGACTCGGGACCGGGCGGTGGCGAGGAGTTGTTCCGCTGGGTCTCCCTGCCACCCACCTGCGGCACCGACCCTGCCTCCTACCAGTGCGGTGCGGGCGGGACCGTGCCTCCCGGAGGCAGCACGACGTACAGCTTCCGGCTCGAGGCGCTGCCCGGGGCTGCCGGAAAGTCGTTCACGATGTCGGCGAGGTGGAACCCGACGGCGACCACCCAGGTCGAGGACGCCGTGCGCGTCCGCATCCTCCCCGCGGTTGCGGTGGTGCGCCCTGGGCCCGGCACGAGGACCAGCCCCGTGAGGCCCGTCGCCCCAGCCACCGCAGCACCTGCAGCGCCAGAGCTCGCCGCCACCGGTGCGAACGACCTGCTCCTCAGCGTCCTCGGCCTCGGGCTGCTCGGCGTGGGTTGTCTTCTCCGGCGGTTCGGGCCGACCGGCCGGCGCGCTCCACGCCCCTCCCGGTGACGGCGAGCGGCATGGACGGCCGGACGGGCCACCGGTCCGGCTAGGTGTACTGACCTGACAGGTTGGTCAAGCGGGTGATGGGTGGCTTGTTCCCGCAGGCGGTGTGGGGTCGGTGGTGGTTGTACTCGTGGATCCATGCTGGCAGGGCGGCCCGGCGTTCGCTTTCTGAGGTGTAGGCGCGGGCGTAGC
>NZ_JBFRFA010000037.1:0-35245 GCF_052114585.1 Pedococcus sp. 2YAF34 | reverse complement strand
GTCGTCGGGCAGCTCAGCGGGGGAGCGGTGACCAGCCACCTGGTGAACTGGCTGTCGCCGCTGAAGGAGCGGGTCACGATCATCACCGGTGAGCGTGGCACCTTCGTGGCCGACACCCTGACCGCTGACCTCACGTTCTACGCCAACGGCGAGATCGCCACGACGTGGGACGCGATCGCCAAGTTCCGTGGGGTGTCCGAGGGTGACGTCGTCCGGTTTGCCATCGCCAAGCCCGAGCCGCTGCGGGTCGAGCACGAGAACTTCCGTGACGCGGTGCTCGGCAAGGACGCCGACATCGTCACCATGGAGCAGGGCCTGACGACCGTGCGTGTCGCCGAGGCCTGCATCGAGTCGGCCACCACCGGACAGACCATCTCGCTGACCCAGGCCTGAGGGCCCCTCGGTGCGGGGCGTGCTGGGCCACCTGAGGTTGCGCGTCCCCCCGACGCGTGAGGCCGCCGACCAGTCGATGGGCGGGCAGGCGGCCCTGTCGACCCTCGGGGTCGTCGTGCAGGGGGTCGTCAGGTTCGTCTACAGCGTCCTGGTCGGCAACACCTTCGGCAAGCTGGTCCTCGGCGCGGTCAACTCCGGGATCTCCCTCGCACTCTTCGCGAGCCTGCTCGTCCCCAGCGCCACGGCGATGGCGGCGAGCAAGCACGTGGCCCGTGCGCGCGGAGCCGGAGACCTCGAGGAGGGCGACCGGGTCGCGGGCTACCTGGGGCGCCTGACGCTGCTCGCGATGGCCGTGCTCGGCCTCGGGGCGGCGGTGCTCGCGCCGCCGCTGCTCGGGCTCGGGGTGCTGGAGTCCGTCCTCACCGGGGCGCTCGCCGTCACCTACTCTGGCTACGTCTTCGTCCGCGGCTTCCTCTTCGGGGCGGGCCAGGTCGTGCGGGCCACCGTCTGGGACGTCCTCTCGTCGGTGCTCGCGCTGGCCGGGCTCGCCGCCGTCGTCCTGGCCGACACCACCGCGTGGCTGCTCCTGCCCCTCGTGCTCGGGTACGGCGCGTACTGCGCCGTGAGCTGGCCCCGCGGGCGCTCCGGTGGCGTCGCCCCGGAGCTGCGGCGCGAGATCCGCGGCTTCGTCGTGCTCACCCTGGTCAACAGCGTCGCCACCGGCGGCTTCCTGCAGCTGACCATGGTCGCCGCCCAGTTCTGGGACCGCACCAACGCCGGGTCGTTCGCCGCCGCGCTCTCGCTGGCCACCCCGGCATCACTGGTGTCGCGGTCGCTGACCCTCGTGCTGTTCCCCAGCCTGTCGGCCGCCCACGGCCGCGGTGACCTCGTCGGTGCCCGGCAGCGGACCGACGCCGCCACCCGGGGCCTGGTCGTCCTCAGCCTCGCGACCTTCGGGCCGTTGATGCTGGTCAGCCCCCTGCTCATCGACCTCTTCTACCGCCGCGGCGGGTTCGACGAGGCCAAGCTGCTCCTGCCGGTGCTGCTCGCCGCGGTGCTCGTCACGAACGTCGCCGCCGGCGCCATCAACAGCCTGCTCAGCCGGGAGCACCGCTACAGCCGCATCGTGGTCACGGCCAGCATCGTCGGCGCTGTCGTCGGCATGACCTGGTGGGCGCTGCGCGCGCCGTCCGACGGCGTGGCGCAGGTCGCCACCGGGTTCCTCGTGGGGTCGGCCGTCGTGGGCCTGTGGCCGGTCGTGGCCGTCTGGGTGCTCGACCGGCACGCCTGGTCGGCCCTCACCCTCCGGTTCCTCGTGGGGTGCGGCGTGCTCGCCGCCGCCGTCTGGTGGCAGCAGTCCACCGACATGTCGGGGCTCGCCCAGGTCGGGACGGCAGTGGGGTTCGTGGCCCTCTGGCTCGCAGCCAGCGCCGGCGACGTACGCCGCCTCGCGGCCGCTGCACGCAGGTGACGGTGGAGGGGCGTTCAGGTTGCCGCTGCTAGCATCAGAACCCATGTCTGCGCTCTACCCCGCTCTGCCCTGCTGATGGCGCAGCTGACCGCCCCCACGGTCGAGCGCCAGGAGGACCCGGCCGCGCCGCCGCCCCTGGACCGCTCGCGGTTCCGCCCCGACATCGAGGGTCTTCGGGCCATCGCCGTCGGCAGCGTCCTGCTCTGGCACGCCGGGGTCCCTGGCATCCCGGGCGGGTTCGTCGGCGTCGACGTCTTCTTCGTCATCTCCGGCTACCTCATGACCAACCTGCTCGTGCGCGAGCTCGAGCAGCGAGGCCACATCTCGTTCCGCGGCTTCTACGCGAGGCGCGCCAAGCGGCTCCTGCCCGCCGCGTCGTTCGCCCTCGTCTGGGTCGCGATCCTCACGGTGCTGCTGTTGCCGAAGATCCGGTGGGCCGAGGTCGGCAAGGACGTCGTCGCCAGCGGCCTCTACGGCATCAACTGGCGGCTGGCCAACGGCTCGGTCGACTACCTCGCCGCGCACGCCGCTCCGAGCCCGGTCCAGCACTTCTGGTCGCTGGCGGTGGAGGAGCAGTTCTACTTCATCTGGCCGCTGGTGCTGGCGGTCATCGGCGTGCTGGCGCGTCGGCGGGCCTCCAAGCGGGGTCCGGTCGTCATCGGCCTGTGCCTCATCGCCATCCCGTCGTTCCTGTGGTCGGTCTACTACACCGCTGCGGCACCGGAGAAGGCCTACTTCGTCACGACGACGCGGCTGTGGGAGCTGGCGGTCGGCGGCCTCGTCGCCGTGCTCGCACCCACCCTGCTGCGGGTGCTGCGGCCGGTCGTCGCTGCCGCGGTTGGGTGGCTTGGACTGGTGGCGGTGGTCGTCACCATCCTCGTGCTCCAGTCGAGCGTGCCGTTCCCCGGCGCCATCGCTGCCGTCCCGATCCTCGGCACCGCGGCCGTCATCGCCGTGGGCCCCTCGGCGGGACGGCACGGCCCGGTCGCGGCGCTGCGCGCACCGGTCATGCAGTTCCTCGGCAAGCTGTCGTACTCCCTCTACCTGTGGCACTGGCCCCTGCTCGTGGTGGCGGCCGCGGTGCTGCTCGACAAGCCGGGGTCCCTCGACCCCTGGCGCGGCCTGCTCGTCGTGGTGCTGTCGGTCATCCCGGCGTGGATCTCGTTCAAGCTGGTCGAGGAGCCGGTGCGTCGTCGTCGTCCGTCGCCGACGTCGCCGCACACCTGGCCGCTGCGCCTGGGCCTGGTCTGCACGATCGTGTCGGTCGTGGCCGGGGTGGGTGTCTACACCGCCTCGTCGGTGGTCAACCGCCCGCTGAAGATGGTCGCGGGGCAGAAGTACGGCGCGCAGGTGCTGCCCGACCAGCCACGAGACTCGGCGCAGGGGCAGCCGGTCGACGACCCGGGTCGTTTCCTGCCCGGCATCACCGCGGTCCGCAACGACATCCCGAGCGTCTACGCCGACGGCTGCCACGTGAAGGACAACGACTCCCCGGTCGCCAAGGGCTGCACCTACGGCAACCGCAACGGCAGCTTCACGGTCGCGGTGGTGGGCGACTCGCACGCCGCCCAGTGGGTGCCGACGTTCCAGGCCCTGGCGAAGACCAAGGGCTGGAAGGTCCTCGCCTACACCAAGTCGGGCTGCCCGCTGGCCGACGAGACGGTGCCGCTCGGCAAGGACGAGCGCCCCTACACCGGCTGCGACGGCTGGAACAAGGACGTCACCTCCAAGCTCCTCGTGGCCAAGCCGGACGTCGTGGTCACCTCCGCCACGGAGTACCCCGTCATGGACGGCACCAAGGTCCTGGGCAAGCAGGTCAGCGACACCCGCATGGTCCAGGGGCTGCGCCGCAGCTGGGGCAGGCTCACTACGGCCGGCATCCGCGTGCTCGCCGTCGCCGACACCCCCCGTCCCGGGTTCGACATGGCCGACTGCGTGTCGTCCCACGAGGGCGCCCTCACCGCGTGCGCGCTGCCCCGGACCAAGGCTTTCAAGCTGGCGGGCTCCACGATCACCAAGGCCGCGGCCGGACAGAAGGACGTCCGGCTCGTGAACCTCGGCGACTTCATCTGCCCCGACACCCGCTGCGCGCCGGTGATCGGCAAGGTGCTGGTCTACCGCGACACCGACCACCTCACGGCCACCTATGCCCGCACCCTCGCCGACCGCATGTACGCCGCGATGGGCCCCTTCGCCCAGCCGGCGGCCCGGTAGCGCGGGGAACGGCTCCGCGCGTCCTCGGTAGGGTGACGGCCGTGCCCAAGCCGACCGTCTGCATCGCCACCCGCCTGTTCACCCCGGAGGTCGGCGCCGCAGCCTTCCGCCAGCGGGTGCTGGCCGACTCCTTCCATGCCCTCGGCGCCCGCGTCGACGTGCTCACGACGGTGCCGCCGACCGGAGACATCGACGACGGCGACCTGCACGTCTCCCGGTGGCCCGCCCTGCGCGACGAGAACGGCAACATCCGCGGCTACGTCCAGTACCTCAGCTACGACCTGCCGCTGGCGCTGCGCCTGCTGTTCCGCCGGCGTCCCGCTCTCGTCGTCGCGGAGCCGCCTCCCACCACCGGCCTGGTGGTGCGGATGGCCGGCATGCTGCGCCGCACGCCGTACGCGTACTACGCCGCCGACGTCTGGTCGGACGGCGCCGCGAGCGTCGCCGCACCCAAGGTGCTCGTGTCCCTGCTGCGGCGGATGGAGTCGTGGGTCCTTCGCGGCGCGGTCCTCACCCTGGCCGTCTCCGAGGGCGTCGCGGAGCGGGTCGCGCTGCTCGGCGTGCCCGAGGACCGGATCCTCGTGGTGGGCAACGGCGTGGACACCGACGTCTTCACCACCGAGGGTGAGCGGGAGGGCCTCGGGGACCCCTACTTCGCCTACACCGGGACGATGTCCGAGTGGCAGGGCGCCGACGTCTTCGTCCGCGCGCTGAAGACCGTTCGCGAGACCCACCCGACCACGCGGTTCGTCGTGCTCGGCCAGGGCAGTGAGCTGCCCGCCCTCAAGAGGCTCGCCGAGGAGCTCGTGCCCGGCGCGGTCGACTTCCGGGGCGTCGTCCCCCCGGCGGAGTCGGCGAAGGTGCTGCGTGGCGCGGTGGGCGCGCTGGTCTCGATCAAGCCCGGCCTCGGCTACGACTTCGCCAAGCCCACCAAGATCTACGCCGCCACCGGCTGCGGCACCCCGGTGGTCTTCGCCGGCGAGGGTGCCGGCCGCGCGCTGGTGACCGACGAGGAGCTCGGTTGGGCACCCGGCTACGAGGACGAGGCCGTGGCGCAGGCGTTGACTGCGGCCCTCGATGCCGCCGCGGCGGGACAGGTCGACCGTGACCGCCTCGCGGGCTGGACCCGCGAGCACGCGTCGCTGTCGGCGGCGGCACGCCACGCGGCCGAGGCCACCCTGGCGGCGGCAGGCGTCAGCCCGCGCTGAACCGGCGCCTCACCGGTGGGAGCAGCCTCAGCGGCGTGAGCCGGCGGCGATGGCCTCCACCGCGCGGACGGCGGCGTGCCCGTCGCCGTACGGTGCGGACTCGGTGGGCTGGGGAGCAGGCCGGGTGACCGCGTCGGCCAGGGTGGAGACATCGGCAGCGAGGACGTTCCAGCCCAGGTCGACCGTCTCGGTCCACTCGGTCTCGGTGCGCACCGTGGTGCACGGCACGCGCAGGAGGAAGGCTTCCTTCTGCAGGCCACCGGAGTCGGTGATGACGCCGGCGCTCGACATCGCCGCGCGCACGAGCGCGGGGTAGGGGAGCGGGTCGGCGACCTCGACCGCACCCTGCGCCAGGTCGAGGCCCTGCTCGGCGGCGCGGGCCCGCAGCCGGGGGTGGGCGAGGAGCAGCACGGGGGCGTCGACCTCGGCCAGGGCCTTGACGATGCCGGCGAGGCGGTCGGGGTCGTCGGTGTTCTCGGCCCGGTGGAGCGTCGCGACGTAGTAGCGCCCTGCCGGGTCGATGGTCGACGGCAGCTCGGGCTCGCGCTCGGCCACGGTGTCGCGGACCTTGAGCAGCACGTCGGTCATGACGTCGCCGACGAGCACGCTGCTCTCGGAGAGGCCCTCGTGCGCCAGGTGGGCCATGGCGACCTCGGTGGGTGCGAGGCACAGGTCGGCGGCGTGGTCGGTGAGCACGCGGTTGTGCTCCTCGGGCATGCGGCGGTTGAACGAGCGCAGGCCGGCCTCGAGGTGGGCCAGCGGGATGCCCATCTTCACCGCGGACAGGGCGCCGGCGACGGTGGAGTTGGTGTCGCCGTAGACGAGCACCCAGTCGGGGCGGTGGGTCTCGAGGACCTCGTCTATCCCGGCGAGCATCGCCCCGGTCTGGCGGCCGTGCGTCGCCGACCCGACGGCGAGGTGCACGTCAGGGGCGGGGATGCCCAGGTCGCGGAAGAAGACGTCCGACATGTTGATGTCGTAGTGCTGCCCGGTGTGGACGATCACGTGCTCGTCACCGCGGGCGGTGAGCTGCTCGGCGATCGGGGCGAGCTTGACGAACTGGGGGCGGGCACCGACGACACTGAGGATCTTCACGAGTAGGCACCCTACTGGCCGCCGGGGCCCCTGCAGGGACGCACACCGCACCCTAGGGTTGGGGAGACCTCACCCCCCGGCTCGTCGCAGGAGTACGCATGAAGTTCGGACTGTTCGTCCCCCAGGGCTGGCGCATGGACCTCGTCGGCATCGACCCCGCCCAGCACTGGGGCGTCATGGCCGGGCTCGCCCGCCGCGCCGACGCCAACGAGGACTGGACCTCCATCTGGGTCTACGACCACTTCCACACGGTGCCCGAGCCCAGCGAGGAGGCCACGCACGAGGCGTGGACCCTCATGGCAGCCTTCGCGGCGGTCACCGGGCGCGTCCGGCTCGGCCAGATGTGCACGTGCATGAGCTACCGCGAGCCGACCTACCTCGCCAAGGTGGCCGCGACGGTCGACGCCATCTCCGAGGGCCGCGTCGAGATGGGCATCGGTGCCGGCTGGTACGAGCACGAGTGGCGGGCCTACGGCTACGGCTTCCCGCGGGCGGGGGAGCGCATCAAGCGCCTCGAGGAGGGCGTGGAGATCTTCCGCCAGATGTGGACGACGGGGTCGGCCACGCTCGACGGCGAGCACTACCAGGTCGACGGTGCGCTGTGCCGGCCCCAGCCGCTGCAGGGGACCACCGTGCCGGGCTCCAGGACCAACGGCATCCCCATGTGGATCGCCGGCGGCGGGGAGAAGAAGACGCTGCGGATCGCGGCGCAGTACGCCGACTACACCAACTTCGACGGGTCGCCGGAGGGGTTCGTCCACAAGAGCGAGATCCTCAAGGGCCACTGCGACGACCTCCGGCGCGACTTCGGCGAGATCGTGCGCAGCGCCAACTACAACGTCGTCATCGGCCGGGACGAGCGCGAGGTGCAGAACCGCCTGGAGTGGATCCGCGAGCAGTACCTGCGCGCCGGCCTCACCCCCGAGAAGGCCGACGACCAGGTCAAGGCGGCTGCGAGCGGACCGGCTGTCGGCACCCCGGAGCAGATCGTCGAGACGTTCCGCGCCATGCAGGACAAGGGCATGACCTACGCCATCACCTACTTCGCCGAAGCGGCCTACGACACCTCGGGCATCGCGCTCTTCGAGAGCGAGGTGCTGCCCGAGCTCGTCGACCGCGAGGAGCACGGCCACCTCTGGCACCTCGGACGCCGCTGACGAGGGTCGCCGCTGTCCCGGCCCGGCCGCGCCGGGTCAGCACGGTGGGCGCGTGGCCGGGACCACACCGGGAGGCGGCGCCGAGCGGCATACCAGCGGGTAACCTGATCCTGTGAGCACTGGGAACCCCGACTTCGACCTCTTCCGGATCTCCGAGGACCACGAGGCGCTGCGTGAGGCGGTGCGCGCGGTCGCGGAGGACAAGATCGCGCCGTACGCGGCCGCCGTGGACGAGGAGGCCCGCTACCCGCAGGAGGCGCACGACGCCCTCGTGGCGTCCGACTTCTTCGCCCCGCACATCGCCGAGGAGTACGGCGGCGTCGGCGCGGACGCGCTCGCGACGTGCATCGTCATCGAGGAGGTGGCCCGCGTCGACGCGTCGGCCTCCCTGATCCCCGCGGTCAACAAGCTCGGCACCATGCCGCTGATCCTCGCGGCGAGCGAGGACGTGAAGAAGCGCTACCTCACACCCGTCGCGGCGGGGGAGTCGACGTTCTCCTACGGGCTGTCCGAGCGGGAGGCCGGTTCCGACACCGCCGCCATGCGGACCCGCGCGCGGCGCGACGGCGACGACTGGGTGCTGAACGGACAGAAGTCCTGGATCACCAACGCCGGCGTCTCCGACTACTACACGGTGCTCGCCGTGACCGACCCGGAGGGCCGCCGCGGCGCCAACGTGAGCGCGTTCGTCGTCGAGAAGTCCGACGCCGGCTTCACGTTCGGCGAGAAGGAGCGCAAGCTCGGCATCAAGGGCAGCCCCACCCGCGAGCTGCACTTCGACAACGTGCGCATCCCCGGCGACCGCATCGTCGGTGCCGAGGGCGAGGGACTCAAGATCGCCCTGCGCACCCTCGACCACACCCGCGTCACCATCGGCGCCCAGGCCGTCGGCATCGCCCAGGGCGCGCTCGACCACGCGGTCGCGTACGTCAAGGAGCGCAAGCAGTTCGGCAAGCACATCGCCGAGTTCCAGGGCATCCAGTTCATGCTCGCCGACATGGCCATGACCGTCGAGGCCGCCCGGCAGATGGTGTACGTCGCGGCCGCCAAGTCCGAGCGCGGCGACAAGGACCTGCCGTTCTTCGGCGCCGCCGCCAAGTGCTACGCCTCCGACGTCGCCATGCAGGTGACCACCGACGCCGTGCAGCTGCTCGGCGGCGCGGGCTACGTCCGCGACTTTCCGCTCGAGCGGATGATGCGCGACGCCAAGATCACCCAGATCTACGAGGGCACCAACCAGGTCCAGCGCGTCGTGATGGCCCGCCAGCTGCTCGGTTAGGCAGCGAAACCGGCGCCCTGCACGCAGAGACCACAGACCGGGTTCAGCCGGGCGGCTGCGGGTCGTACCGGGGCGGCACGGCCCGGCGGTACTGTCGACGGGTGCTGCACGGCCGTGAGCCCGAACGCGCGCGTCTTGCCGCCCTGGTGGACCAAGCACGCGCTGGCACCGGCGCCGTCGTGGTCCTGGTCGGAGAGCCCGGGGTCGGCAAGAGCGCCCTGTTGCACGACCTGGCCACCGAAGGAGACCGCTCCGGTGGAGCTGGGGACGTCCGGGTCCTGCGCACTGCTGGCGTCGAGTCCGAGTCACCGCTGCCGTACGCGGCGCTGTACCGCCTGCTGCGTCCCGTCGTGAGCTTCGACCACCTGCCCGGCCCTCAGGCGAGGGCGTTGCGGGTCGCGTTCGGCCTGGAGGACGGACCTGCTGTGGAGCCGTTCCTCGTCGGGGTCGCCACCCTGTCCGTCCTGACGGACGCAGCAGAACCCGGTCACCCGCTGCTGGTGGTGGTCGACGATGCGCACTGGCTCGACTCGGCGTCCGCGGACGCGTTGCTGTTCGCCGCCCGCCAGCTGGCCGCGGACCCGGTGGCCATGGTGTTCGCCGCGCGCACCGGCGACACGGCAGGACGGGAGTTCGCCGCGGCCGGACTGCCGGTCCTGCAGGTCGACGGGTTGGATGACACGGCCGCCCGGCAGCTCCTCGACCAGCGTGGCGGAGAGCCCGTGTCGGGCGAGGTTGCCGAGCGCCTGGTCCGCGAGACCGGCGGGAACCCGCTCGCGCTGCTCGAGCTGCCCACCGGGCTCAGCAGCGAACAGCTGCAGGGAATGGCGCCGTTGCCGCCGCGGCTCGCGTTGACCGCAGGGGTGGAACGCGCGTTCCTCGACCGGTGTCGACGCCTGGCCCCCCGGGTGCAGACCCTGGTGCTGGTGGCGGCTGCCGATGCGACCGGACGGGTCGGCACCGTCCGGGAGGCGGCCGCCGCCCTCGGTGCCGACGCGGCCTCGTGGGATGACGCGGAGCGAGCCGGCCTGCTCTCGGTCACCGGGGACGTCGTGGCTGTCCGGCACCCGCTGGTTCGGTCGGCGGTGTACCAGGCCGCGACCAGCTTCGAGCAGCGCCAGGTGCACCGCGCGCTCGCGCAGGCGGTCGGCGCCGATGACCCGGACCGGGCCACCTGGCACCGCGCCGCGGCAGCCGACGGACCCGACACCGACGTGGCCGGCGCCCTTGCCGACGTGGCCGTCCGGGCCGAGCAGCGCGGTGGCCACCGAGCCGCAGCGGACGCGTTCGAGCGCTCGGCCGCCCTGACCGCAGACGAAGCGGACCGAGCGACCCGCCTGTTCGGCGCCGGGCGCACCGCATGGGCAGCCGGACAGGCAGTCCGTGCCCGCGCCCTGGCGTCCTCCGCCCGCGAGCTCGCGGTCGACCCGTCGCAGCGAGCCGACGTCGACCGGCTCCGCGCCCGCATCGAGGTCAACGTCGGGTCCGCTGTCGACGCCCACCGCATCTTCACCGTCGCCGCGCGCACCGTTGCCGACCACGACACCGGGCGCGCCCTGGAGATGGCCTGCGCGGCCGCCCTGAACCGCACTTACGGCGCCGACAGCGGAGCCACCCTGGGTGCGGACGTGCTCACGCGGCTGCTGGCTCCGACCGAGCAGGACTCACCACGGACCACCTGCCTGCGGCTGCTGCTCAGGACCCTCACCGCGTCCGGGGACCAGGACTGGGGTCGGACCACTCCCGCCCTCGAGCAGGCCCTCGACGCCGGGCGGGAGGTGGAGGACCTGGACGTGATGGGCAACCTCGGCAACACCGCCCTGCACCTGGGCCATGACGAAGGAGCTCGCTTCTACTACTCGGCCATGGAGGCCGCCGCGCGCGAGGCGGGCGCCGGCATGGTCGTCATCTACGCCCTCGAACGGCTCATGTTCGCCCAGCTCCCCGCCGGATCATGGACGGCGGTGCGCAGCTCTGCCGATGAAGCGCTCACCTTGGCACGCAGCGTCGGCCAATGGCCGTTGACCGCCGCGCCGCTCGCCTGCCTGGCCCTGCTTGCGGCCCTGACCGGCAGCGAGGATTACGACCAGCACGTCGCTGACCTCGAGGACGTCGTCGCCCGGCACCCGTTGGGCATCATGACCGGCCCCGCACAGGACGTCGGCCGATGGGCCAAGGCAGCCCGCGCGACCGCGCACGGCGATGCTGCAGCAGCGCTGCACCACCTCTCGGGACTGAAGGTCCCTGCCCTGCACCGGCTCGCCACGGTCGACCGCCTCGAAGCCGCCGTACGGGCGGGCGACACCCCCCGAGCCCGCGCCTGGGTCGAGGAGCTCGCCCCTTTCGCCGAGGGAACCGGCCTCCCGTGGGCCCTCGGCGCCGTCCACCTCGGTCACGCCCTGACCGCGGTGGACCCGGCTGAAGCCACAGTGGCGTTCGAGCGGGCGGTCGGCCACTACCGCAACGCCGGACGACCCTACGACCTCGCACGGACCCAGCTCGCGTACGGGGAGTTCCTGCGTCGCAGCAACCGCCGCGTCGACGCGCGCACCCACCTGCGGCCGGCACTGGAGACCTTCACCGAGCTCGGCGCCAGCCCGCTGGTGGAGCGCGCCACCCAGGAGCTGCGCGCCTCCGGCGAGACCGCCCGCAAACGGGACCCGTCCACGCTTCTGAACCTGACCCCCATGGAGCTCAAGGTCGCCCAGCTGGTCAGCACCGGCCTGTCGAACAAGGACGTCGCCGCCCAGTGCTGGGTGTCACCGCGCACGGTGGCGTTCCACCTGCGCAACGTCTTCACCAAGGTCGGCGTCAGCTCCCGCACCGAGCTCGCCCAGCTCGACCTCAGCTGACCCCTCACTGCAGCCCACGGCAACAGGCTCCTGCTGCACCCCGGCCATTTGACCGGCGCGAGCAGCGCGCGCTCGGACGACGGTGGTCATCGCCCCACCAACAGCCCGACCCGGTGGTGGGTCGCCAACCGAGACCGCCCAAGGAGTTGTCATGCACGCCAAGCCCACCGCTGAACCGCTCGCGGTCCACACCGCGACCACCCAGCCCGCTCCGCACACCCCCACCCACCACCGTCACGCACCCACACCTGTCCACCACGGCGTCGAAGCGCAGGGGCCGCGCAGGTCCTGGGTCGTCCTGGCCCTGGCCCTCGCCGCGCAGATCCTCGTCGTCCTGGACATCTCCGTCGTCAACACGGCCCTGCCGACCATCGGCCGCGACCTGCACCTGAACGGGTCCGACATGCAGTGGGTCGTCACCGCCTACCTGATGATGTCCGGCGGTGGCCTGCTGTTCGGCGGTCGCGTCGCCGACCTGCTGTCCCGCAAGTGGGTGTTCCTGACCGGTCTGACCGTGTTCACCATCGCATCCATCGTCAGCGGATTCGCCGGCAGCGCAGGCGAGCTCATCGCCGCGCGCGCCGGACAGGGCCTCGCCGCAGCGCTGACGACCCCGGCCGCGCTGTCGATCATCATGACCACGTACGCCGGCGCGCAGCGCCGCCTGGCGCTGACCCTGTGGGGTGCCGTCGGGTCCCTCGGCGTCGCCGCCGGGGTCCTGCTCGGCGGAGCCCTCACCACCTGGGCCGGATGGGAGACCATCTTCTTCATCAACGCCCCCATCGGCGCCGTCGCCCTGGTCGCCGGGCTCAAGATCATCCCGGCCGCCACCACCCCTGCCGTCACCCTCAAGCAGTTCGACGTCGTCGGTGCCGCTGCCGTCATCGGCAGCCTCGCCACCCTCGTCTACGGACTCGGGGCCACCGAGCAGCACGGCTGGCTCTCCGCCCGCGTCCTGGCGGCCTTCGCCGCCTCGACGGTCCTCGGCGTGGCGTTCAAGGTGCGCGAGGGCAGGGCCACCAGCCCGCTCGTCCCGCCGCACACGTGGAAGGTCAAGTCCCTCGTGTCCGGCACCACCGTCATGCTCGGCGTCAGCGGCATCCTGGTCGGGACCGTGTTCCTCGCGTCCATCTTCGTCCAGACCGTCATCGGGTACTCCGCCATCCAGGCAGGCGTGGCGTTCGTCCCGTTCGCCCTGGCGATCACCGCCGGTACCGTCGTCGCCAGGCACGCCATGGCCCACGGCACCCCGCGGGCCATCGCCGCTGTCGGCCTGGTCATCGTGGCCGCAGGAGCGCTCCTGCTCTCCCAGGCGTCCGCCGGGTCCGCCTTCGCCACCGGCGTCCTGCCCGGCCTGGTCGTCATCGGCCTGGGCGTCGGCATGGTCTTCGCCCCCGTGTCCGTCACCGCCATGGCCGGCATCCCTGCGCAGCACGCCGGGATGGCGTCCGGGTTCCTCATGACCGGACACGAGGTCGGTGCCGCCCTCGGCGTGGCCGTCCTGTCCGCAGTCGCCAGCACCGCCGGCAGCCTGGCCAGCGCCACCGGCGTCGTCGACGGCTTCGACCGCGGGTTCCTCGCCGCCGCCGGCATCGCCGTCCTCCTGGCCGTGTTCGCCTACCTGCGGATGCCCAGCCAGCGCGTCGAAGGCGGCGCGGGAATGCACATGCACCACTGAGCCGACCAGCAGCGCAGCACACTCGAGCGCGGACCCCACCCCGGGTCCGCGCTCGAGCTACTTGCTGAGCTGGGTGTGGTGACGAACCGCTGACACCACATCCATGATGGCTTGGCTGCTCTGCGCTGCGTCAGGCTGCTTGGCCACCAGGTCCTCATGGGCTGCACCGACGACGGTGCGGTGYGCACTGTTCGTCGACAGGGCTGCCAGGCGGTCCTGCCTGGCAGCCCAGTCCGGGGCGCTTCCCTTGCCTGCTGTCACCACGACCAGCGGCTTGGCCCCGAAGTCGGTCAGATCGCCCGCCTGCTCCATCGCCCGGTTCGACTGGACGTACTCGTCGATCGTGCTCTTGACCGTGTTCGCCTTCGCGATGCTCGCGCGGACCTCGTCGCGCGACCTCGGCGGAAGGGTGCCCGCCTCCACGTGCGAGTACAACCGGCTGAACCCGACCTCCCCGAGCGTGGCGACCATCGCCGACAGGTGACTCATCACGTCGTACGACCCCGACCTCGTCACCTTCGTCAGGTTCGTCGCCGCCTTCGGTGCGGTGGAGTCGAGCAGCACCATCCCGACGACCTCGTCGGGGTACCGGGCGGCGAACGCCAACGTGTACAGGCCACCGAAGGAGTGACCGGCCACCACGTAGGGCCCGGCGACGTGCGCCCGCGCCAGCAACGTGTGCAGGTCGGTCACCAGGGCAGCACCGTCCTGCGGTGCATCCGCCGGGTCGCTCCACCCGCGCCCGGCCCGGTCGTACACGCACACCCTGGTCTGCTTGGCGACAGCCGGCGCTATCCACCCGGTGTTCGAGGAGAACTCACCAGCACCGGGCTGCAGCAGCACGGTCGGCGTGCCGGATCCTGTGCAGCGCAGGTGCAGGCTGCGTCCGCCGACATCGACCAGCTGGCCGGGCATCGGGAACGCCTTCGCATCCGCCCACGCACCCACTGCCTGGTACACACCACCCAGCGACGTCAGCGCCAGCAGCACCAGCAGCGGCAGCACCAGCAACGCCCGGCTCCGACTGTGCAGGTGCCGACGCGTCTGCCTCCACGCAAAGAGGACCAACACCAGCAGGACCGGTGGCCACACCCACGCCAGCACACCCATCACCGACCCGCCGAACGCCAGCAGCAGCACACCCCCCGCCCCCATGAACGCAGCAAACGCCCACGCCCACCGCTGCGGCTGGTCCGTGATCCGGGTGGACAGGCCCGCCAACAACGCCCACCCGAGCGCGTACCCGCACAGCAGCGCCCCCGTGACACGAGGAACCTCGGTCGTGACGAACGGAGCCACGGCCAGGAGCAGCGCGGCCAGCCAGCCGGCAGCCAACGACCCGACCACCACCAGCCACACCCGGTCGCGATCACCCGGACTCGAACCCGAAGTGATCCCATCCCTGCGACGAGGAGCGCGATGCGATGCGGTCGAGGTAGTCGCCATGCCGGACTCGATTCCATGCACTGCTGGCGTCGCGCGAGTACGGCCACCCGTACTTGAGGCACGTGCCGTCACCCCACGGTAGGCGTCGCCGCCCAGCGCCTGAACCCCCCATGGTGACCACTTCCACGGCAGGTCCTGGGCGAGCAGACGCAGGGGAGGTCAGCCGCCCGAGGGCTTGCCGTCGGTGCCGGGCGGCGGGGACTCCAGCGGCTTGTCCTCGCGCAGGTCGGTGAACAGCGCCTTGGCGCGGGCGGTGTCCCACTTGACCGAGCTGCCGGCGTTGGTCTGGTAGTTCAGGTCCTGGATCGGGACGACCAGGCTCAGCCCCTTGTCCTGCGACACCGCCCGCATCGCGAGCAGCACCCGGCTGGCGTCACGCATGGAGGTGTCCTCGCCGACGATGAGCCCCTTGGCGGACGCGTGGCTGAACGACCAGTACCGCGTCGGGACCAGCACCGTCGAGGGGGTGAGGGCCTTCTTCATGATGGCCGAGAGGAACTGGCGCTGGCGCTCTGCACGGCCGATGTCGCCGCGCGGGTCGGAGTAGCGGGCGCGGACGTAGCCCAGGGCGTTCCTGCCGTCGAGGAGCTGGCAGCCCTTCTGCAGGTTGATGCCGGCCTTCTTGTCGTTCATGTGGAACGGCACGCAGATGTTCACGCCACCCACGCTGTCGACGACGGAGGCGAAACCGGCGAAGCCGATCTCGACGTAGCCGTCGATGTGCAGGTCGGTGACCTGCTCGACGGTCTCGACCAGCAGGTTGGGGCCGCCGAAGGAGAACGCGGCGTTGATCTTGTTGCTGCCCTTGCCCGGGATCGGCACGTAGCTGTCGCGGGGGAGCGACACCAGCGACGGCTTGCCGCCGCTCTGGGGCACGTGCACGAGGATGATCGAGTCGGTGCGCCGGCCGGCCGCGTTGCCGGTGGCGTACTCCTTCTTCTGGGCAGCGGTCAGGCCCTCGCGGCTGTCGGAGCCGACCAGGAGGTAGTTGTAGCCCTTGCTCTGGGCGGGGCGGGTGCCGCCGGGGGTGGTGTCGACCTTGGTGACGGTCTTCCACGCGTGCCACGGGGTGTAGGCCATGAACGCCAGCCAGGCGACGAGCAGCAGCACCAGGACGCGGACGACGGGGAAGCGACGACGGCGCGGTGCGTGAGTCCCCTCCCGCGTGGAGCCGGACCCGGTGGCAGCGCCCCCGCCCGCGGCGCCGGCAGCGACGCCCCCCGTACCGGCTGCGGCGCGGTCGCGCTTGCGGCCGCGGACGTCGACGACGTAGACGTCATCGGGGTCGTCGGACCGCGGGGCGGTCCTGACGCCCTCGCCGCGCTGGGGGATGGGGCGTGCGTCGTCGGGCCCGGGGTGGCGTCCACTCATCCGGCCAGTGTCCGCTGTGACGGGGACGCGTGGCAAAACGCCACGACGGGCCGATGGCGACGAGCTGGCCCTTCCAGACGGCCGGCCCGACACGCCTGAGCAGTGCCTGAGGACGACACTCGGACAATCCCACACGTCACAGGAATCCCACG
This sequence comes from Pedococcus sp. 2YAF34, assembly GCF_052114585.1. NCBI lineage: Bacteria > Bacillati > Actinomycetota > Actinomycetes > Micrococcales > Intrasporangiaceae > Pedococcus > Pedococcus sp. 2YAF34. Next base: position 18,929 of record NZ_JBFRFA010000037.1, on the reverse strand, counting down.
GGCCCCGCCCCATACTGGTCGACCATGAGCAGCACCCATGTCGCGCCCCGCGAGGACGCCGAGGCCGGCGTGTACGTGTCCGGCCGCCCGGACCGCAGCCTGGCCGACTCCGAGGTGCTCGCACCCCGGATGCGCCGCCGACGGGCGTTCACCCTGGTGCTGCTGACCCTCCTCGTCCCCGGCAGCGCGCAGCTGGTGGCAGGCCACCGGCAGCTCGGCCGGGTCGGCATCCGCGCCTGGCTCGGTGTGGTCGGCCTCGTCGTCGTGCTGGGCCTGCTCCTCCTCACCGACCGGTCGCTCGCGATCAGCGTCATCGGCCGGGCCTGGGTGCTCTCGTGCCTGGAGCTCCTCCTCATCGGTTTCGCCGCGCTGTGGGCGGTCCTGTTCGTCGACGCGTGGCGACTGGGTCGCCCCGGCAGCCTGCTCATCCGCGCCCGCCGCGTGCTCACGGCCGTGACCGCCGCGCTGCTCGTGGTCACCTCCGGCAGCCTCGTGTACGCCGCGAGCAGCGTGGGCGCCGGGCGCCAGGCCCTGGGCTCGCTGTTCTCCGATGCCGCCGCGGCCGGTGCGGTCAACGGCCGCTACAACGTGCTGCTGCTCGGTGCCGACACCGGCAAGGACCGCGTCGGCACGCGGCCCGACAGCATCCAGGTCGTGAGCATCGACGCGAAGACCGGTGCCCCGGTGACCTTCGGGTTCTCCCGCGACACCGAGAACATCGACTTCCGTCCCGGCTCCACCATGGCCCGGCTGATGCCCGAGGGCTGGAACTGCGGCGACCAGTGCCTGCTCAACGGCCTGTACACGTGGGGCCAGGACCACGCCAAGCTCTTCCCGCCCGGCACCACGGACCCGGGGCTCGTCGCCACCCGTGAGGCGGTCGAGGCGCTGAGCGGCCTGAAGATCCAGTACTACGTCATGGTCGACCTCAGCGGGTTCAAGCAGATGGTCGACGCCGTGGGCGGCCTCGACGTCACGGTGCGCTACCGCACGCCGATCGGCGGTGGCACCTCGCCGATCGTCGGCTGGATCGAGCCCGGACGCCAGCACCTCGACGGCTGGCACGCCCTCTGGTACGCCCGCTCACGCCAGGGCTCGACCAACTACGAGCGCATGGCGCGCCAGCGCTGCGTGCTCACGGCGATGGCCGGCCAGCTCGACCCCCAGACGGTCCTGCTGCGCTTCCAGAAGATCGCCTCAGCGAGCTCGGGCCTGATCCGCACCGACCTGCCGCAGTCCGAGCTCGGCCGGTTCGCCGACCTGGCGATGAAGGCCCGCTCGCAGAAGATCCGCAGCGTCAACTTCGTGCCGCCGCTGGTCAAGCCGTGGGCCTACGACCCGGCCGTCATCACCTCGACCGTCAGCCGGACCATCGCCGCGTCCGAGAAGGCGGCGAAGAAGCACACCGCGACGAGCAAGGCGGCTGCGCCGGCGGCCGCGAAGCCGAAGCCGTCCAAGGCCCCCTCGGCGCCCAAGGCGCAGCCCGGGACGGCCGTGCAGGACCCCGCCAAGGCAGCGGGCAACGCGGCGGAGGACGACCTGTCCTCCGTATGCTCTGCAACCTCATGACGAGCACGCCCCCCACCGACGCCCCCCGCCCTGCCGCCGACGCCGCTCCCCGCGTCGGGGTGGTCATGCCGATCCTCAACGAGGAGCGGCACCTGGTGGAGGCGGTCGACGCCGTCCTCGGCCAGGACTACGACGGACCGCTGCACCTCGTCCTCGCGCTCGGCCCGAGCCACGACCGCACCGACGCGCTCGCCGCCGAGCTGGCCGCGCGCGACCCGCGGGTCCGCACCGTGCACAACCCCTCGGGCCGCACGCCCGAGGCGCTGAACGCCGCCATCGCCGCCCTGGACCCGGACGTCGAGGTCGTCGTGCGCGTGGACGGCCACGGGGTGCTCGACCGCGACTACGTGGGCACGGCGGTCGACCTGCTCGCCGAGACCGGGGCGGCCAACGTCGGCGGGCTGATGGACGCCGAGGGCGTCACCTCGTTCGAGCGCGCGGTCGCCGCCGCCATGACCTCGCGGCTGGGGGTGGGCTCCGCCCGCTTCCACACCGGCGGTGAGCCCGGCCCCGCCGACACCGTCTACCTCGGCGTGTTCCGCAGCGAGTGGCTGCGCCGCACCGGCGGCTACGACCCGCGGTTCGTCCGCGCGCAGGACTGGGAGCTCAACCACCGCATCCGCGAGGCCGGTGGCCTGGTCTGGTTCTCCCCGCGGCTGCACGTCGCCTACCGCCCCCGCCCCACCCTGGCGGCGCTCGCGCGCCAGTACCGCGACTACGGCCGCTGGCGTCGCGTCGTCGCCCGGACGCACTCCGGCACCATCAACGCGCGGTACCTCGCGCCGCCGGCGGCGTTCGCGGGCGTCGTGGTGGGGCTGGTCGGCGGGTTCGTGTGGTGGCCGCTGTGGCTGGTGCCCGGTGCCTACCTCGCCGCGACGACGGTCGGCGGCCTCGCCGTCCGCGACGACCGGCTGCAGGGCAGCGACCGGCTGTGGCTGCCCGTGGTCCTGCCCACCATGCACCTCAGCTGGGGCTGGGGCTTCCTCACCAGCCGCGTGCGCATCGAGGAGCCTGCGGCCTGAGCCGCCACGTCGGGCACGCGGCCCCACACCCAATACGATTACGGGACCCCACGGAAAGGTTCCATCCCCCATGCCCTCGCTGAGTGTCGTCGTTCCCATCTACAACGTGAGCGACTACCTCGTTGCATGCCTGGAGTCCCTGCGTGCCCAGACCCTCGGCGACCTCGAGGTGGTCCTCGTCGACGACGGCAGCACCGACGGCTCGGGGGAGCTGGCCGACGAGTTCGCCGCGGACAAGCCGCACTGGCAGGTGCTGCACGTCGAGAACGGCGGCCTCGGCCGGGCCCGCAACATCGGCATGGACCACTCCACCTCCGAGTTCATCGCCTTCGTCGACTCCGACGACCTCGTGCCCCGTGACGCCTACGAGCTGATGCTGCACGCCGTGAGCGAGAGCGGCTCGGACATGGTGGTCGGCGGCGTGCTGCGCTTCGACGGCGCCAAGACCTTCAACTCGCCGCTGCACCGCCGCGCCATCAAGCGCAACCAGATGCGCACGCACATCCGCAGGACGCCGTCGCTCGTCTACGACACCACGGCCTGGAACAAGGTCTACCGCCGGTCGTTCCTCGCCGGGCACCAGCTGCGCTTCCCCGAGGGCGTCTACTACGAGGACATCCCGCTGACGGTGCCGGCCCATTTCCTGGCCACCTCGGTCGACGTCCTCGCCGACCCCGTCTACCTGTGGCGCGAGCGGCAGACCGCGGTGCAGTCGATCACCCAGCGCCGCGCCGAGAGCAAGAACCTCGTCGACCGGATGGCGGCCGTCACCTCGGTCGACGACTTCCTCACCGGCCGCGGTGACACCGAGGGCAAGAAGATCCACGACGACAAGGTCCTCAAGGTCGACATCCCGTTGTTCATCGGGGTGCTCCACGAGGGCGACGACCTGTTCCAGCGGCAGGTCATCGAGCTCGTCGGCGACTACCTGCGCCGGGTGTCACCCAAGATGATCGCGAAGCTGCCGCCGGTGCGCCGGCTCGAGTACCACCTGATCTCGCGGGGGATGCTGCCCGAGCTCCTCGAGCTGCAGGAGTACTACCGGGTGCCGGCCAACCGCGGGAACTTCGTCCGGTCGGGCCTGCGCCTCTACGCCGACCTGCCCTTCCGCACCGACACCACCAAGGGCATCCCCGCGTCGGTCTACGAGGTCACCCGCTCCCAGCCGCTGCGCACCGGGGTGCGCGACGTGCGCTGGGACGGCAACGGGCTCGTCGTGGAGGGCCACGCGTTCATCCACCGGGTCGCCGACGCCACGCCGGTGTCGTCGGTGCGACGGTTCCAGCTGCGCCGGGTCGGTGCCAAGGAGCGGCAGCAGGTCCGGGCCCGGCGGGTGCGCCGCCTCGACCTCACCGCCCGCACGACCGGCACGGCGGTGTCCTACGACGCGGCCGGCTTCCGCGCGCAGGTCCGCACGTCCCAGCTCCTGCTGCAGCCGGGGGAGGAGCGGGCCGGCTTCGAGCTGCTCGCCCAGGTCGCGGCGCCGTCGGCGCGTCGCGGCTCCAGCGTCGGCAACCCCGAGCTCGGCTCGGGGCGGCACCCGCGGCGGAGGCTCATCGCGCCGGACCAGCTCGCCGTCCCCGGGTACGAGGGCCGCCAGCTCGTGGTCAACGTCCACCGCGTCGGGGCCCTGCTCGAGTCGGTCGAGGTGGAGGGCGACGGGCTGCGCTTCACGCTGCGCCGCACCACCGGGCAGTGGGAGCCCACCGACCTGTTCCTGCGTCGCACCGACTCCCTGCAGGGCCTGCGCGTCCCGCTGGAGGTCGACGGGCGCACCGCGACCGCCCACGTGGGCGCCGGCGACGTGGAGGTCCGCGCGGAGTCCTTCGCCACCCGCGAGTGGGTCGTCGCGCTGTTGCCGTCGGGTGCGGACGAGGACGCCGACCCGCGGCCGCTGCACCTGGCGCCCGACACCGAGGACCTGTTCCTCACCCTCCGCGAGCGCTCGCTCGAGGTTCGGGAGGGCGTCGACGGCGGCGCCCGCATCCTCGACACCCGGCCGGGCCCGGTGCTGACGTCCTTCGACTGGCGCCCCGACGGCCTGCGGCTCGAGGGCATCACGGGTGGGGCCCCGGTCGAGTCACTGTCGCTGTCGACGAGCAGCGGTGCGGCGCACCAGATTCCGGTCACCGTCGACGGCGTCGACTGGCAGGCCACCATCCCGGCGAGGGGGGCGCCGGGCGAGGCCGTCCTGCGCTGGCTGCAGGGTGGGCGCTGGCTCGTCACCGTCACCACCGGCGACGAGGGGCAGCGCGACCGCGGGGTGCGCGTCTCCAGCACGGCCGAGGCGCACCTGGCCGAGCAGGGCGAGGTCGACGGGATGACCTACCTGCTGCGCTCCTCCGCCGCACACGAGCTGCAGCTCGTGGTCGACGCGTCCGGCGACTTCCGTGACCGGGGCGCGCTGCACCGCGAGCGCAACCGCAAGTACGTCTACCGCGTGCAGCGCCGCCTGCCGCTCAAGGACAGCATCTTCTTCGAGGCGTGGAAGGGCCGGCAGTTCTCCGACAACCCGCGGGCCGTCTTCGAGGAGCTCCAGCGCCGCGGCGACCCCCGCGAGTGCATCTGGGCGATCCAGGACCACTCGGTCGAGGTGCCCGACGGCGTGGCCCGGGTCGTGGTCGGCAGCCGTGACTACTACCGCGAGCTGGCGCGGGCGCGCTGGGTCGTGAGCAACGACTCGATGCCCACCCACTACGTCAAGCGCGAGGGCAGCCGCTACGCCCAGACGTGGCACGGCACGCCGCTCAAGAAGATCGGGTTCGACATCGACACGATCCAGATGTCCAACAAGAAGTACCTGACGCAGTTCGCCCGCGACGTGGCCAAGTGGGACGCGCTGGTCTCGCCCAACCACTTCTCCACCGAGATCCTCGGCCGTGCCTTCGGCTACGAGGGCGAGGTGCTCGAGATCGGCTACCCCCGCAACGACGTCTTTCACCAGCCCGAGGAGGCCAGGAGGCAGGCCGAGGCGGCGCGTGCCCGGCTGGGGCTGCCCGAGGGCAAGCGGGTCATCCTGTACGCCCCGACGTGGCGCGACAACGACTACGACGCCCGGGGTCGCTACCAGTTCACGATGAAGCTGGACCTCGAGCGCATGTACCGCGCGTTCGGCGACGACAGCGTCCTGCTCATCCGCGGGCACCAGCTCGTCAGCTCGGGCATCGACGCGGCGATGTTCGGCGGCTTCGTCCGCAACGTCTCGAGCTACCCCGACATCCGCGACCTCTACCTGCTGGCCGACGTGCTCGTCACCGACTACTCCTCGGTGATGTTCGACTTCGTCAACACAGGCCGCCCGATCCTGTTCTTCACCTGGGACCTCGAGGACTACCGCGACAACCTGCGCGGCTTCTACTTCGACTTCGAGGCCGAGGCGCCCGGTCCGCTGCTCACCGAGTCCAGCGGGGTGCTCGACGCGCTCACCCGCCTCGACGAGGTGCAGGAGGAGTATGCGGAGCGCTACGAGGCGTTCCGGACCCGGTTCACCGGGCTGGAGGACGGCAAGGCCTCCGCCCGGTTCGTCGAGCGGTTCCTGTGAGCACCGCCGGACCGGTGCCGGCCGCACCGACGGCGTCGCCCACCCAGACGGCGACTCCTTGGGTGGCGGGTGCGGGGAGCCCACGCCCCGAGGACTCTCGGGAGGGCACCGTACCGACACGGGCCGCGCACCTGTCCGGCTGGCTCGAGCGGCTCACGGTGGGGCTGCTCGTCGTGGTCGTCGTGGGCTTCGGCGTCTGGACGCTGGCCTACCAGGTGGCGCTCGTCGTGGGGCTGCCCGCGTCCCCCACCCTGCTGGTCGCGCTGGTCGTCGCGGCGGCGGCCTCGTGGCTGGTGCTCCCGACCGTGGTGGGCGGCGGGACGGGGGAGCGCCCCAGCCGGGCGGCCACCGGGCAGGCCCTGGCCGCCCTGGCGCTCGGCGTCGTGTGCGCGTGGCTCGGCGGGGCGGGCAACCAGCGCGGCTACATGATGGTGCTGCTGGTGCTCGCCGGTGCCGCCTGGGTGGTCCTCACCCTGCGGCGCCGTCGCACGAGCCGGACCGTCCGCACCCCTGCTGGCCCGTCTGCCGCGACCTCTCGTCCCTCCACGCCGGTGGTCGACCCGGCTCGGGGCGCCCTGTGGCTGACGGCCTGGGCCTGGGCGCTCGTGTGCGCCGTCGTGGCCATGCGCTACGCCCGTCCCGACGGTGACGACGCCTACTTCGTCAACCTGTCGCAGTGGGTCGCTGACCGGGGCACGTTCCCGCTCAAGGACACCATGCTCGGCGACCAGGTGTTCCCGATGCTGAGCTCGCACAGCCCGCCGATCCACTCCTTCGAAGGCCTGCTCGGGGCGCTGGGCCACGTGACCGGGCTGTCGGCCGGCGTCGTGACCTACCTCATCGCGACCCCGCTGCTCACCGCGCTCTGCGTGCTGGCGCTGGCCTGGCTGGTGTCGCTCAGCCGGATCCGCTTCGCCCCTGTCGCCCTGTCGGCGGCCGTGCTCTTCCTGCTCGCCTCGGGTGAGGCGGGGGCCGCGCAGGGCAACTTCTTCGCCCTGCGGATGTGGCAGGGCAAGGCGGCCCTGGCCTCCCTCTTCCTGCCGCTGCTCGTCGCCGTGGCCCTGGCCTACGTCGCCCGTGGTGGCCGTCGTCGCCAGCTGGTGCTGGCCCTGGCCGTGGTCTGCACCATCGGGGCCAGCAACACGGCCGTCTTCCTCGTCCCGGTGCTCGTGGCCGGGGTGGCGCTGGCCGCCTGGCTGCACGTGGGGGCCCGGCGCGCGCTCGGCGTGGCCGTGACGCTGGCCTACCCCCTGGCGTGCGGCGTCGCCGTCAAGCTCGTCGCGCCGCGGGCGTCCGTGGCGCCGGACCCCGAGGCCGCGGCGACCTGGGTGCTGCCGCCGCTGCAGGGCGTGATCGGCCAGCACGGCTTCTTCGTCGTGAGCATCGTCGCCGTCGCCGCGGGCTGGGCGGGCCTGCGGTCGGCCGCCGCCCGTGCCGTGCTCGTCTGCGTCGTCCTCGCGACCGCCGTGGCCATGCTGCCCCCCGTGACCGACGCCCTGGTGGCCGCCGCGAGTCTGCGGGCCGTTGTCTGGCGCATGTGGTGGGTCGTCCCCGTCCCGCTGCTCGTCGCCGGCCTTGTCGGTGCCGTGGCAGAGCTCGTCCACCGCCGCCTGCCGAAGGTGGTGGTGCCGCTCGCGGCGCTCGCCGCAGCCGCGGCGGTCGTGGTCATCCCCTTCTACGGGGGGCGGTGGATCTGGTCCCCGGTCAACCTGGCATACCCGGTCTCGCCCATGGCATGGAAGGTTCCGCCGCACGCGGAGGCGGAGGCCAAGGCCGCGCTGCGCGTCTCACGCGACGGTGACACCGTCCTCGCGCCGTGGGACGCCTCCCGCGTGCTCGCCGCGCTGTCGGTCGACGTGCACCCCGTGTCGGCCCGCGCCATCTACCTCAACGCCTACGTCGGCACGCCGTCTGCGCACTCCCGCGAGCGGATCGCCCTGCAGAAGTTCGCCGATTCGCGCACCCCACCAGTGGCGACCCTGCGGCACCTCGTCGACGTGCTGAGCGTCGACACCGCCTGTGTGTCGAAGGAGCGCGTCAACGCGGTCACCGCCCTGGAGCAGGTCGGCTTCAACGTGGCGGTCGGGGAAGGGCGGCTCGTGTGCCTGCGCCGGTGAGCCACGAGGGCACCGTCCTCCTGACCGTGGTCGTGGCCGTGTACGACGTGGAGCCCTACCTCCGGGAGTGCCTCGACTCCGTGGCCCGGTGCGTGCCCGAGGGCACCGAGGTCGTGCTCGTGGACGACGGCTCCCACGACCGCAGCGGCGAGATCTGCGACGCCGCCGCGCAGGGGCGTCCCACCTGGCGGGTCGTGCACCAGCCCAACGCCGGGCTGGGTGCCGCCCGCAACACCGGGCTCGACCTGGCCACCGGCGAGTTCGTCGGGTTCGTCGACAGCGACGACATCCTGCTCCCCGCCTACGCCACCCTCGTACGGCGCGCCGCCGAGGACGGCACCGACATCGCCACCGGTGCGGTGCTGCGCACCGACGGCCGCACGGACCGCCCGTCGGGCCTGCACGACCAGGCCCTGCAGGGCGTCGGCGCGGTCGGGGTGCTGGTGGAGGACCCCTCGCTGCTCTACGACACCACCGCCTGGAACAAGGTCTACCGGCGCTCGTTCCTCCGCGAGCACGGGCTGCGGTTCCCCGAGGGCGTCCTCTACGAGGACCTGCCCCTGACCGTCCCGGCGCTGCACCTCGCGGGGCGCGTGTCGGTCGTCCACGAGCCGGTCTACCGCTGGCGGGCCCGCGAGGGCGACGCCTCGATCACGCAGCGACGCCACGAGCTCACCAACCTCACCGACCGGTTCGCCGCGGTGAGCGCGGTCGACCGCTTCCTGGAGCAGCAGCGCCTCGACGACCTGCGGGTGCACCACGACATCAAGGTGCTGCGCCTGGACCTGCCGCTCTACACCTCCGCCCTCCCCGAGGCCGACGAGGAGTACCGCGCCGCCTACCTCAGGTTCTTCCGCCACCTCGTGGACGGTCTTCCCGCCGAGCGTCGCGCCGCGCTTCCGCCGACGCTGCGGCTCTACGTCGAGCTCGCGGACGCCGGCCGGATGGACGACCTGGTCCGCGTGGTCCGGGCCCGCCGCGGGCCGCGGGCGTGGGCGCGCGACGACCGTGGCCGACTCGCCCGGGTCCGCGACAACGTGGGCTCGTTCAGGGTCGAGCGGGGACTGGGGCTGTCCAGCGACCGACTGCTCGCCCGCCGGCTCCTGACGAGCACGGCGAAGATCCTGCTGCCGGGCGGGGTGCGGCGACCGGCGGCCGGCCGTGCACGGGGAGCCGGCTGACCGGAGCGCACCCCCGTGTGGCGTACCCTCGGTCGGCGGGTCCGACGCGAGAAGATGGCCGACGGCAGCACCTCGACCACCCGCCGACCTCGACAGGCTAAGGACGTATGGACATCATCTCCCGGACGCGGGCCATCGCGGCCAAGCGGGGCGTGCTGTGGACGCTCATCGTGCGGGACCTGCGGGTCAGGTACTCCCGCAGCGTGCTCGGCTACGTGTGGACGGTCCTCGACCCGCTGCTGATGTCGCTCATCTACTTCGTCGTCTTCGTCTACATCTTCAAGAGGGGCGACGTCGGCCACAAGCCGTACTTCCTCTTCCTCGTCATCGGCCTGCTGTCGTGGCAGTGGTTCTCGGGCTCGCTCACGGACACCTCGCGGGCGCTGATCCAAGAGGCCAAGCTCGTCCGCTCGACCAACCTCCCCCGCGAGATGTGGGTGCTGCGCGTGGTGCTGTCCAAGGGGATCGAGTACCTCCTGTCGCTGCCCGTGCTGCTCGCCTTCACGGCGATCTACTTCTTCAAGAACGACACCCACCTCAACTGGATGCTGGTGCTGTTCCCCCTGGCGATCGTCGTGCAGGCGGTGGCGCTCGCCGGGCTCGGGCTGCTGCTCGCCCCCGTCACGGCGCTGGTCACCGACATGCAGCGCGTGATCCGGATCGTCCTGCGCATGCTCTTCTACGCCACCCCGGTCATCTACGCCGGCCGCGTCGTGCCGCACCCCTACGACAAGGTCACGTGGCTCAACCCCATGACCGGTGTGCTCGAGATGATGCGGGCCGGCTTCTTCTCCCACGAGGGCAAGCAGGCGGTGGTCTGGGGGTCGATCATCGCGTCCGTCGTCATCTCGGTCCTGCTGCTGCTCGTCGGCTCCGTCGTCTTCTCCCGGCTCGAGCGCCCCGTCCTCAAGGAGATCTGATGGCCGACTCCGTGATCTCCGTCCAGGACCTCGGCATCGAGTTCTTCCGCTCGCGCCGACGACGCATGCAGCTGCGCGAGATGCTCTTCCACGGCCGCAGCGGTGCACCCAAGGAGACCTTCTGGGCGCTGCGCGACGTCAGCTTCGACATCCAGCCCGGCGAGGCCGTCGGCCTGGTCGGGGGCAACGGCGGTGGCAAGAGCACGCTGCTCAAGATGATCGCCGGCGTCCTGCTGCCCGACGAGGGCTCGGTCACGGTCAACGGCGGGGTCGCCCCGCTCATCGAGCTCACCGGCGGGTTCGTCGGCGAGCTGTCCGCCCGCGACAACATCTACCTCACGGCCGGCCTGCACGGGCTGCCCAAGGCCGCCATCGAGGAGCGCTTCGACGACATCGTCGACTTCGCGGGCCCCGAGGTGCGCGCGGGGCTCGACACGCCGTACCGGCACTTCTCCTCCGGCATGAAGGTCCGCCTCGGGTTCGCCGTCGTGACCACGCTCGACGAGCCGATCGTGCTCGTCGACGAGGTCCTCGCGGTGGGCGACCGGGCGTTCCGTGAGAAGTGCTACCAGCGGATGGAGTCGCTGCTCGCCGACGGCCGCACACTGTTCCTCGTGTCGCACTCGGAGAAGGACCTGCGCCGGTTCAGCACCCGTGGGCTCTACCTCAAGCGCGGCCGGCTCATGATGGACGCCCCCATGGACGACGTCCTCGAGCGCTACAACCACGACCTGGACTCCGGCGCGTGACCGCGAGCGCCGGGTCCCTCGTGGGCGACGACGCCGCCCGCAGGGTCCACGGGTTCTCCAAGGGGGCCGACGTCGTCCTCCTCGGGACGCCGGGGCCGACGCCCGGGTCGGCCATGGAGGCCAGCCTCCCCGACGTCGAGACCAGCCTGGCCGAGCTCGGCCTGCCCGCCCCGCTGGCCCGCCTCGCAGGGGCGCCCACGGACCAGCTGACCTGGCTGGCTGAGGCGCTCGAGCGCGGCGACGCCGTCCCGCTCGTGGTCGCCGCCCCTGACCTGCACATCTCCCACGTCGCCCTGCTCGACCTGCTCGACCGACCCGGGGTCCGCACCGCGGCGCTGGTCGCCGACCCCCACGCGCTCGTGGAGGGCGACGAGCTCGCCGGACGGGCGAGGGTGGGGCGCGACGGCAAGCAGCTCGAGTCGGTGGGCACCGCGCACCACACCGTCACCCGCCCCGACCGGGCGCTGCCCGGTGTCCTGCGCGTCGCCCCGCAGGACCGTGCCGGGGCCGCCCGCGCCCTGCGCGCCGCCGCGCCGCTCGCCGCCACCTCCTGGGGCGAGGACGGCGTCGCCGCCGCGACCCTGGTCCTCGTCCGCGCGGGCCTGGTGGTGCAGGCCAGCGCCCTCGGGCCGTTCGACTGGAGCCGCGGGGGAGTGCGCGCCGAGGGCGCCGCCGGTGGCCCGTGGCGGCAGCGGCTGCGGGGCGCCTCCCGTGGGGGCGACGGCTTCTTCTCCACGTACGCCGTGCGGCCGGTCTCCCGGCGGATCACCGGCTTCGGGCTCGCGCACGGGTGGTCGCCCAACGTCGTGACCATGGTGTCGCTGGGCCTCGGCGTCCTCGCCGCGCTGTTCGTCGCCACGGGCGCCTGGTGGGCGTGGGTCGTGGCGGCCGTCGTGCTGCTGGTCGCCCTGGCCGTCGACTGCGTCGACGGGGAGATCGCCCGCTTCACCCGCCGCTTCAGCCCGCTCGGCGCCTTCCTCGACGCGGTGGGCGACCGGGTCAAGGAGTACGCCGTGCTGGCCGCGGTCGCCTCGGTCGCCGTCCGCGAGGGCGCCCCCGGGTGGCCGGTCGCCCTCGCAGCGATGACCGCGGTGACGGTGCGCCACCTCGAGGACTACGCCTACGAGGCGCGGCTGCGCCCCTCGCGCCTGAGCCGTCCGGACCTCCTGCCGGCCGACGCGCCGTACGACCTCGGACCGCAGGACGCCCGCACGACCTTCGGGCCCCCGCCGAGCCGACGGGCGCAGGCGGTGCACTGGACCAAGAAGGTCGTGCACATGCCCATCGCCGAGCGCTACCTGCTCATCTCGCTCACCTTGCTGACGCGCCGCCCGATGCTCGTGCTGTGGGCGCTGTTCGTCGCCGTGGTCGTCGCGGTGCTGTGGACCCAGGGTGGACGGGTCGCGGCGGTGCTGCTGCGCCGTGACCCGACGTGGTCCGCCGTGGTGCCGGCGACGACGCGCGGCGAGCTCGACGAGCAGCTCGACCTCGGGCCGCTGGCCCGGCTGGTCGGCCGCCTCTCCGGACGCGCGACCCGGCCCCCGTTCGTCCTCGGGCTCGCCGGGGCAGCCGTGCTGGTGGTCGTGGTGTCCCTGCTGCTCTGGACGGACCACACGGGCACGGCCCTGGTGGCCGCCGCTGTCGGGAGCGCCCTCGTCGCCGTCGGCTGGCAGCCGCCGGTGCACGACCGCCTGGGGTGGCAGGCCCCGGCCGCGCTGTGGGTCGCCGAGGCGCTGGCCGTCGGCCTGCTCGTCCACCACACGCTCGGCGCGCAGACGGCCGCCGGCTTCGCCTACGTCGCCGCCGTCGCCTACCACCGCTACGACGTCGTCTACCGGCTGCGCGACACCGGTACGGCGCCGGCCGCCTGGCTCGCGACCGCCGGACTCGGCACCGAGGGTCGGATCCTCGGCCTGCTGCTGCTCGCGACGTTCGCACCCTCCGCCGTGGTCCCGGTCCTCTGGGTGGCCGCGGTGCTGCTGGCCGTCCTCTACCTTGCGGAGTCGGCCACCGGCTGGCGGCGCTGGATCGCGGCGCAGGGAGACCCGATGCCGACAGGAGCCGGCGCATGAGCGTCACCCACGACCCCAGCGACAACCACCCGACGCTGGCCGAGCTGCGCGCGGTGGCCCAGCCGCCCGAGCACATCGCCCGCTACAACGCCGAGCACTGGGCGGGCGCCCTCTACATCCGGCACCTGTCGGTCCACGCGACGAAGGCCATGCTCCCCACGGGCATCAGCCCCAACGGCGTCACCTGGCTGATGATCGCGGTCGGGGTGCTCGGCGCGTTCGCCCTGCCGCTGCCCGGCCTCGTCGGCCCGGTGCTGTGCGTGGTCGCCATGCAGCTGCAGATCCTGCTCGACTGCAGCGACGGGGAGGTGGCGCGCTGGCGGCAGCGGTTCTCCCCGGCCGGCATCTACCTCGACCGGATCGGCCACTACGCGACCGAGGCCGCCATCCCCGCCGCCCTGGGCCTGCGCGCCGACGGCTGGTCGCTCGCGCACCCGCTCGAGGTCGGCGGCTGGACCGTGCTCGGTCTGCTCGTCGCCGTGGTGGTGCTCATGAACAAGGCGTTCACCGACCTGGTCCACGTGGCCCGCGCCAAGACCGGCCGGCCCATGCTCGAGGACGTCGCAGCCACCACCCGCTCGCGGGTGTCGGGACTGGCCGCGGTGCGCCGCGCCCTCGGCTACCTGCCCGTCTTCCGTGCGTTCGTCGCCGTGGAGTCCTCGCTGCTGGCCCTGGCCGCGGGCGTCGTCGACGTCGTGCGCGGCGACGTGCTCGGCACCCAGGTGCTCGTCGTCGTGATGGTGCCGCTGGCCGTCATCACCGCCGGTGGGCACCTGCTCGGGGTCCTCACCAGCTCCCGGCTGGACTGACCCGTGACCCCTCCTGGCCCGGCGAGCGGCCATGAGACCGGCCCGGGGACCGGCCCGGCCACGCGCGTGCTGCAGTGGGCGCAGGAGCACGGCGAGGTCGGCGGGGTCCACGCCAGCCACCGCCAGCTCACCGCCGCCCTGCGCGCTGAGGGGTGCGACGTCCGCTACGTCGACACCGGGGACCCCGGCCGGGCGGTGCGCGCCGCGCCGGCCCTCTGGCGGCGCCGGACGCTGCACCTGTTCCACATCACCCGGCTGTGGCGGGCCATGCTGCTCGCCCCCGTCTTCGCCCTGGTCCCCGGACGGACGGTGCTGGTGCTGCACTCCGGCTCGACGGCCGGCCAGGTCCGCCGGATGGGGGGCCCCGCTGCCGGGGCCCTGCGGCTGGCGCTGCACGCCTACGACGAGGTCTGGGCGGTCAACGACGAGATCAGGTCCGTGCTGCCCGCGGGGCTGCGCGGGCGCGTCCGGGTCGTGACCCCCTATGTCCCCGTACCGCGTACGGCGCCCGCCCCTGCACGCGCCCCGCACGCGCTGTCCGTGGCCACGAACGCCGGGCTGGCCCACTACCACGCCGACCTCGCCGTCGACGCGGTCCGGCTGCTGCGCGCCGGGGCCTGGCCGGACGCCACGCTGCGCGTCCTCGCCTACGGTCACGACGGTGCGGAGCTGGCCGCCCTGCGGTCCTCGGTGGCGGGGGAGGAGTGGGTGGACGTCACGTTCGACGCCTCACCGCAGGAGGTCCGTGACGTGCTGGCGTCGAGTGCGGTCTTCCTGCGCCCCACGGCCTGGGACGGCGACTCGGTCATCGTCCGCGAGGCGCTGGCCGAGGGAGCCCGCGTGGTCGCGGGCGACACCTCGCCGCGACCGCTGGGGGTGGAGCTCAGCGCGCTGTCCGCCGCGGACCTCGCCGCCGCCGTCAGCGAGGGCGGCCGGCGCAGCGACGGCAGCGGGCTGGCCGAGCGCTCGATGCTCGACGCCGCCCGGGCCGCGCTGGACGCGGTGGTGGCCAGGGCGTAGGCCTCGGGTCCGGCCGAGGGGCGGACTGCGGGGCGGACGGAGGGGCAGACCGAGGGGCAGACCCGCACTCGCGAGGCGTGCGGTCGGGCGGGTGACCGGGCGGTAGCCTCTGCGGGACGCCGCGTGACCCACCGCGCGGCCCGCGTCGCGGCCGGCACACCGCCGACCGGCACCCGAGGAGTCCCGTTGAGCAGTCGCACCGTCATCACCTTCGGCACGTTCGACGTGCTCCACGTCGGCCACATCCGCGTGCTCAAGCGGGCTGCCGAGCTCGGGGACCGGCTGGTGGTGGGGGTCTCGGCCGACGCGCTCAACATGGCCAAGAAGGGCCGCAACCCCGTGTTCGACCAGGACGAGCGGGTCGAGATCATCAGCAGCCTGAAGATGGTCGACGAGGTCTTCGTCGAGGAGTCGCTGGAGAAGAAGCGCGACTACATCCTCGAGCACGGCGCCGACGTGCTCGTCATGGGCGACGACTGGACCGGCAAGTTCGACTGGGTCGGTGACGTGTGCGAGGTGGTCTACCTGCCGCGCACGCCGTCAGTCTCGACCACCGGGCTCATCGAGCACATCGCCAAGATCGCCCCCTGAGGCCGGGTACTGCACGGCGGCCTCGTCGAGCGCGAGCCGGCGGGCGAGCTTGGTGTAGCGCGTCTCGAGGTCGCGGAAGCGCAGGTAGGTCGTCACCGTGAAGCTGAGGAACGCCACCACGAGCGCGTAGAGCACCATGTCGGTGCCGCGGCCGACGCCGACGAGCTGGGCGATCCGGTTCCACACCGACGGGAACAGGATCGAGACCACCGCGAAGGCGGCGAAGAGCAGCAGGCCGAGGCGGCGGATGGCCTGGGCCCGCGCACCGCGCGAACGGAAGAGCCGCGCCACCACCGCGATGACGACGACGATCAGCAGGATCTGGATGAGCACGATCTTCATCGCAGGATCAGCTCCACGAGGATGTTGACGGCGTTCCAGAGCGACTGGCCCTTGGAACGTGAGTAGTCGGTGTAGAGCACGTGGACCGGGCTCTCGCCGTAGCGGATGTCGAGCGCCCCGATCTGGGCGACCAGCTCGGAGGCGTGGGCCATCCGGTTCTGGGTGATCGACAGCCGTGACACGACATCGCGGTTGATGACGCGGAGCCCGTTGTGGGCGTCGGTCAGGCGCGTCTTGGTCGTGAGGTTGGTGTAGGCCACGGCCATCCGCAGCACCAGCTTCTTGAGGGCGCCGGCTTTGGTGCGCTGGTCGAGGAACCGCGACCCGAAGACCACGTCGAGGTTCTCGGCCCGGGCCTTCTCCAGCATCTCCAGCACGTCGGACACCTGGTGCTGGCCGTCGGCGTCGAACGTCACCACCCAGCGCATGCCGGGGTCCGAGAGCGCGTACTCGAAGCCGGTCTGCAGCGCGGCGCCCTGGCCGAGGTTGACCGGGTGGCGCACGACCACCGCGCCCGCGGCGTCGGCGGCGGCCGCCGAGCCGTCGGAGCTGCCGTCGTCGACGCAGACCACATGGGGGAACGTCCGGCGCACGTCGCGCACGACGTCAGCGATCACCTGTTCCTCGTTGAACAGCGGGATCACGAACCATGTGTCCTGCACTCGTACTCCTCGACTCGCCCGGCAGACCGCGCATCAGTCTATGGGGCCGGTGGAGGTCACAAATCGGTCGACACTCTCGCCAACCCCCTGACACCCGCGTGGTCGGTGGGGCATGGTGGGCCCTTGTGGCTGGTGCCCGTTTCCACACGGGCGAGCCCGACCACCTACCGACCACTGGTTGAGGGCACGCCGGGAGCGAGGAGCACGTCATGTCATGGGTCAGCACACTGAGGCCGCGCCGCTGGGCGTCGCTCGGGGCGGTCGCCGCCGTCGTGGTCGCGATGGGTGCCGTCACGGCCCTGCCCGCCCAGGCCGACGAGGTCTACCCTCGGCCGCCGTCGGGCACGATCTACCTCACCGGCCACGGCTGGGGCCACGGCCACGGCATGTCCCAGTACGGCGCGTACGGTGCCGCGCTGCAGGGCCTCACCTGGCAGCAGATCGTCGACTTCTACTACCCCAACACCGCACGGACGGCGATCGGGAACCCCACCATCCGGGTCAACGTCACCGCGCACCTCGGCAACACGACCCGCGTCGCGCCCGAGGCCGGCCTGAGGGCCTCGTTCGGCACCGCCTACGACCAGGCCGGCTCCTTCGAGCTCAACAGCACCACCTGGGACAAGATCGCCATCCGCGAGTGGCGGGTCGTGCGCCCGACCCTCCAGCCGGGCGTCGCCAGCAAGCCGGTGCTGCAGTACGTGCTCTCGACCGGTGAGGTCCGCACCTCCCCGAAGGTGGCGACCGGACCACAGGTCAACATCTCCAACCCGACGACTGGCCTGGTGAAGGCGCTCAACAGCACGGGGAGCTACACCTACCGGGGCGAGGTGCGCGGCACCCTCATCGGTGCAGCCGGCGCAGAGTCGCTCGTGCCGGTCGTGGCCCTGCCGATGGACTCCTACCTGCGCAGCGTCGTGCCCAGCGAGATGCCGGCGTCCTGGTCGGCCGCTGCGCTCGGCGCGCAGGCCGTGGCAGCCCGCAGCTACGCCAACTACGGCCGCGAGCACCCGCAGAACGCCGCGTTCTACGACACGTGCCCGACGACCGCCTGCCAGGTGTTCAGCGGCTACCAGCGCACCTCAGGTGGGAGCACGACGACCTACGAGTACACCTCGACCAACACCGCGGTCACCGCCACCGGCGGGACGGTGCTCACCTACAACGGCGCCACCGCGTTCACCGAGTTCAGCTCCTCCAACGGCGGATGGAGCTCCGACGGCGGCAAGCCCTACCTCATCGCCAAGCAGGACCCCTACGACGGCGTCTCGGCCAACCCCAACCACACCTGGCGCACGTCGGTCTCGGTGGCGGGCCTCGAGCGGCAGTGGCCGTCCATCGGCAGCTTCCAGCAGCTGGCCATCACCGCGCGCGACGGCCACGGCGACTGGGGCGGCCGGGTCCGCAGCATGGTCATCACGGGCAGCTCCGGCTCGGTGACGGTCTCGGGGTTCACCTTCCAGGCGCGGTTCGGGCTCAAGTCGGAGTGGTTCAAGCCCGACCAGACGGTCTCCGCGCCCTCGTTCCCGCGTGACCTGTCCGGCGACGGGCTCGGCGACGTCGTGGCCGTCCACGGCAGCAAGGGAGCCCTGTGGCTCTACCGCGGCAAGGGGGACGGGAGGGTGACGTCGGCGACGGCGATCAACAGCTCGGACTGGCGCGTCATGCGGCTCACCTTCACCGCCGGCACCTGGAACGCCGACAAGCTGGCCGACGTCATGGCGGTCTGGCCCGACGGGTCCCTGTACGTCTACCCCGGCAAGAGCGGCGGCGGCATCTCGAGCGGGTCCAAGGTGGCGTCGGGGTGGCAGGCATACAACCTCGCCTTCCCGGTCGGCGACTTCGACGGCGACGGCTGCACCGACATCATGTCCCGGCGCGTGGACGACGGGACGCTGTGGTTGCACAGCGGCAACTGCGTCGGCGGCATCAAGGGAGAGCTCAAGGTCGGCAGCAGCGGCTGGGGCGCCTTCACCCAGGTCTTCAGCGCCGGCGACTTCAACGGCGACCGCCGCCCCGACGTGCTCGCCCGCTCCTCCGGCGGGACGCTCTACCTGTACCCGGGCAACGGTGCCGGCGGCTTCGGCTCGCGCACCATCGTCTCCAGCGGCTGGAACACCTACGACGCCCTCTTCTCGGTCGGCGACGCCGGCCGCGACGGGCACGCCGACATCTACGGTCGCGACTCCGCCGGTGTCCTGTGGGTGGTGCCCGGCAACGGCAAGGGCGGCGTGGGCAGCCGGTTCAAGGTGAGCAGCGGCTGGACCGGCCTCTACACCCTGCTGCGCTGACCTGCTGCACGACGAGGGGCCCCGCACCGGCCGGTGCGGGGCC
>NZ_JBFRFA010000036.1:0-37644 GCF_052114585.1 Pedococcus sp. 2YAF34 | reverse complement strand
GGAGGACCAGGGCCTCGACCTCGTCGCCGACGCTGACGACCTCAGAGGGGTCGACGTCGTGCTTGATGGAGAGCTCGCGCGAGGGGATGACACCCTCGGTCTTGTAGCCGATGTCGAGCAGGACCTCGTCCCGGTCGACCTTGACGATGATTCCCTTAACGATGTCGCCGTCGTTGAAGTCCTTGAGGGTCGCGTCGATCGCGGAAAGGAGGTCTTCCTCAGAGCCGATGTCGTTGATGGCGACGTGTTGGGCTCCCCCAGCATTCACACGTCGCCAGAGTGTTCGCTGCAGCTGACTGACCACGGACGCAATTTCCGCAATGGGCACAACTTCTTCCGAAGGATGTGAGCGCGGATGGCCGGTCTTGCCGCCGTGGCTGACAAGCAGAGAGCAAAATGCCCTCTCGGCGACGCTCGCCAGAAGGACTGGCGAATTCTCCGGAAGTTGACGACTGCCACGGGTGACGATCCGGTTCAGTCGCTCGAGAGAGGCGTGAAGGAGAGGCAAACTCGCCTCGCGTCGTGCCATTTCAAACTCCAGCGACGCGGCCTTATAAGCCAAAGGTATGGCGAGGTGCGGGTCGGCCTTGGCCTCTTCGGCAAGCCTAGCTGCCCGATTGAAAATGGCCAGGGCATTTGTATAGATTGCAGAATCCTGCGACCGCCTAGCGACAGCAAGCATGGACGATCCCAGATTGCTCGCGGCATTGAGACCCTCGTCGGAGGCGTCACCGAATGAGTCCAGTACAGACGATGACGTCTCTTCGAGAATGCCGCAGGCGCTCTGAAGGGACATTGTATCGTAGGTTTCCGCCACCAAGAATGCCGCGATAGCGCATCGATTGCGAGCGAGTACCATATCCGGATGGTCGCGACCTAGCTCCGCCGATAACCTTTGACGGGCGATGTCAAGGCCTTCGAGCGCCAGTTCCGCAGCCCGAACGTTCCCATCTAGGCGTGCCAATTCAAACTTTGCCGAGGATAGGGTCCATAGGGCTTTGAGCGAGTCCTGCCGGGCCGAAGGTCGACCGTGAAGCGAAATGAGGTCGATTGTCGCCTGTTCGGCAACAGCGCCCCAATAGAGCGTCCTTAGTCTCTTCTCGCCAACTTGGGAATACTCTTTTGGTGCACTCCCCGGGCCGCCGCCCTGTTGGCGCGGAACCATGCTCGACGTTGCGACAAGGTGGTCAGTCGTCATCGAATTCAAGGAGCTCACGCCCCACCTCTGAACCGATTTTGTGGAGTATGTCGGTCAGCCGGGAAGAGCTAAAGTGCCCCCGTTGCACGTGGCCATATAGCTCGCCGATTTGTGCTTGAAGCTTCTCCACCGCCCTTGCTGCCGCGCGAGATTCCTCATCGAGTCGACCCTCGTCCCTGGCCCTCATAAGGCTATCAAATTTCTCTTCGCCTGTTAGTCTTCGCGCGACGTTCAGAGGATTGAGTGCAGTGAATAGCGCCAACACCTCAGCTATCTGGGCAGCGAAGAGAGCGTCGGTTGCGCGACGATCCGCCACCCGGTCAGGGTATTGTTCAATGAGAATGCCAATGACCCCCCCTCGAGCATCGTTTCGGCCCTTCTCTACCGGACCACCCGAGTAGCCCGTATAGTCACCCAGAGAAACGGAATTGCGTAGCTCCAAAGCCCGAATGAGGCCACCACCCTGTGCACGATAGGACACGTCCGAAATGGTTACGCGCCCACTAAGGGTTGTGGCCGTCGTATCTGGCCGATATGGAGCCCACCATGCGTCGTTCGACTGCGCCCGATCGGTGTCAGGGAACCCTCTGCCGACCTTCGAGTGAAGCAGCAGTAGGGCTACATCATGGGAATCTACGATTTGGTCAACGATTGCGTTGACCCGGTGCCCCGAAGACGAGACCTCAAGCTGCAGCTCGTCCCCATCCGAGAGCCCGCTGATGCAGTGCGCGGCCGTGACAGCAAAGCGATCCGTGACAAAAAAGCCCCCGCCATCGGAACCTGGCCCTTGGACGGCGACGCAGTATTCGGAGGGTTTAGGTTCCGGCACCGGCAACCCGCTCAACCTTCACCGTTATCTCAAGGGAGGCCTCGGCCCCCACTTTGGAAACAATGACGCCCGCCTCAGCAGTTAACTTGAGACCAAACGTGATCTCGACACTGGTCACGCCGAGTTCACTCGGCGCTGCCTTCTCCATCGCCTTGCGTCCGAGTGAGATTACCTCGTCCAACGCTGCCTCGATGTCCTCACGGCGAGCTTCAAGTTCCTCGGTGACAACGTGCGGTGCCGCGATTTGCCGATCCCCGCGGACCGCAACCTTCTGCACCTCTATAAGGACGTCGTTTGCCATCGGTTCCCCCGGCGCTGTCGAACTCCCTTGGTGATCTTGCAGGCTAACAGGTCGGGGTACGGGTGTCATCTACCTCGTCCGGACGTCAGCGATCCGTATCCCCGCGCCCGTCGGGACTGCCCCGGCGAGCGCTTCACGGGTGCCGCGGCTGTCCTTCGGGAGGCACTGAAGGCACATGACGGCGAGCGGTCTCGATCGGCCGCTAGGAGTCGTTCATCAGGCCACTGTCCGGGTCGTGAGACATATGTTGGGGATGGCCGTCAGCTGCCTAGGCATCACGTGATTGGCACGGTATTGCTACGTTCTGGCGAACAGCGGCAGCACCCCGCCGCTACTTGCACTCTTCCGGCTCTGCTTGTTGGGGACGGCTACTCGGCAGTCCACATGACTGCGTCTCAATGCTGGGCCTCGTGTTCTTAAACAGGGGTCAGGATAAGAGCAGCACCGTCCGTGCCGATCGCTTCCACCGATTCCGTGACACCTTCCCGCCGCGGGGACATATCGGTCGAGTGAACGGAACGTTGCACGTCCAGAACGGCAGAGGGATCACCTGAGTGAAGGGCCCTGTCCAGGTCCTGACGGACACCCATGAAGGCGTGAATGTCGCCTCCTGGCAAAGAGATTCTGTTGCGGACGCCGATATAGCGCGTTCCGTCGGCGGTGGTGACCTCTGTGCGATTGCGACGATCTTCAGCACCTCGGCCGAGCTTCGCTCGTACCAGGCCGGGAGCCCACCGTCGAAAGGCTTCATCGTCCCCGCTGAAGTCCGCAAGGAAGGCGAAGGAGGACTTCAGCCCTATGGCCGCCATCTCGACACCCCGCGCGGCGATTGGTTCGATCGTCGTGTCCGGTGAGTCCGGCCCCAGCCGGTCGACGTCCACGTCAACCACCTCAACGTCGCTGTCGGCGTGCGTCGGTGGGGCCCCGGCGGCCCAGGGTCCTGAGTGTGGCTTGTCGTCGTCGGGGAGCAGCTGTAG
The DNA here is from genome assembly GCF_052114585.1 of Pedococcus sp. 2YAF34. Classification (NCBI taxonomy): domain Bacteria; kingdom Bacillati; phylum Actinomycetota; class Actinomycetes; order Micrococcales; family Intrasporangiaceae; genus Pedococcus; species Pedococcus sp. 2YAF34. The sequence goes on along the minus strand of NZ_JBFRFA010000036.1, from coordinate 34,339 downwards.
AGCATTGAAGGTGATGTGAGAGTCGCCGATGATGGTGCTCACAGCTAGTCCAGCCGGACGTCGGCCCGCAATCGCAACGCCGCGCAACTGATGGGAGGCGCGGACCAACTGGGTGAGGCTGTGTCTTGGCGATTTCGTTCCTTTGCACTCCAGCATGGCCACCCGCATGCGCCCCCGGGAGCTTGGGTGGTCGCCGATCAAGATGTAGTCGGGGCGGTGGGCACCTACGGCTTCCACGCTCTTTCGCGCCCGTGCGGCTTTGATGGAGCGATTGGCGAGCGCGACATCGATATCAACTGTGCGAAAGGTCGGTGAGCCAGGTACTCGGCCTCTCATCCAGCGTTCACTGAGAAGGACTGCAAAGCCGACGCCCAGTTCTTCGCTCATCACGCGACGTTGGTTGCCGACCACTCGTCGGCCTGCGTCAGACAAGAACACGGGCTGCCCAGGACTTCCGCCATGGGACCCGAACACGCCGAGGTAGCGGAGGAGCGCCCAATGGGTGTGCATGTCGTAGACATCCGCCGTGTACAAGGGGCGCATGGCCTGCGCCAACCGGAGGAGGACGTCCGCTAATCGCACTGATACCGGTGCCTCCAATAGCGGTGTCGGAGCGAATCCCCCCAGAGAATCCTTACTTTCGTTCACCTGCTTGGCTAAACCGGCATCGCTCGAACCTCGCAGCGCAACCGGTGTGTCAACGGCCTCAAGGGCCTGTACAAGGTTCACGGGTCAGCATCCATTCGAGATCGCGATCAAGACGGCAGGGGGCCTCGTGACCGTATCGCTGGAGTGTGCGCAATGTGGCAGTTTGAGACACTTCCGTCACATCAGCATCCGCTGTCGGGGCCCTGCACCGTCTCGTACGTGGCGTTCAGGCATGCGCATCAGCAGGGTCGCTAATCTGCGCAGGTAGTCGATACCGCTCGGGCGGTGTGCCATGAGAACGTCTGTTTGATGAAGGTGGAAAGTGACTGAGGTGGAGTCGCCTAGCGGCCAAGGGGCTTCCGGTGCCGAGTGGCTCGTCGACTCTGCACTCAAAGAAGTAGCTCAAGATGGTCTGGGGCGCGAGCCCTTCATCACGCGGGCAACCGAACTCTTCAACGAACTGGCCGTGACCAGTGACAGTACGGTCATCGGAATAGTGGGGCCATGGGGAAGCGGTAAAACCAGTTCGGTCAACATGATCGTGCGTAGCTTGAACCGTGAGACATGGCAGGTTAATTACTTAACGCCCTGGGCCGTTTCCGGGCCGGACGCAATCATCGCTGAACTCCTGACCGCTATATCTGCCGCGATTCCAGCAAGTGGATATAAGGGAAAAAAGGCTCGAGCGGCTCTCAAGAAATATGGCACGCTGCTCACCCCGCTGCTGCTGGCCGTTCCTCATGGTGGCTCGGTCGCGAAGGGGGTGAGTGATGTACTCCTCCAGCGCTTGTCCGGAGAGGGGACGGTTCACGAACAGACGGAATCATTGGGAAAGGCGCTAGCTGAGCTTGGCCAACCAATCCTCCTCATCGTCGACGACGTTGATCGACTACAGCCTGATGAACTTCTGGCTCTCTTTAAGGCCGTGCGGGTGCTTGGCAGGCTCCCGAACGTGCATTACTTGTTGGCGTACGATCAGCAGACACTGTTGGACGTCCTATCGAACACCACCCTGGCTAAAGGGGATATGCCGCGGGCGCTAGCGTTTCTCGAAAAGATCGTCACCCTTCCCCTGGAGCAGCCGCCCACAAGGCCGGAGCAAGCGCAAGGGTTGTTCGAGCAGGGACTGGCTGAAGTGTTGAGCTTGACAGGTCATTCGGCGCTGACCGAGGACCAGCAGGAGCGGCTCGCTGAGGAGCGGGAGCGCCTCCTGAAGGGCGCGCTCACCGAGCCTCGGACTATCAGACGGTTCCTGTCCCAACTTCGGATATATCTACCGCTCGTCGGAGCCTCGGAAATCGACATTGTGGACTTCCTGGTGATCTCGCTGCTGAGGACCACGTACCCCACCTTGTACCGGTTCCTGGCGGCGGAGCGAACGTTGCTGGTCCGCCGTTCCCTCCCAGAAGACGGGGAATCTCGGGTGGCTGTGACGAGCGAGACGGCGCTGAATCGCGTGAACGTCCCGTTACGAGATCACGCCAGAGTGCGGGCCGCACTGATAAGGCTCTTCCCCCTGTTGGACCCAAACCAGGATGCCGGCCTCGTCTATGAGGAGGAGCGCCGAAGGCGGGACCGGCGTGTCAGTGATCCGGACACGGTGGGCCGTTACTTCGCGCTGGGCCCAATCAGCGGTGATCTGAGCGATGCGATTCTGCTGGCCGTACTGGAGGAGTGGGCGAGCACAGGCCGAGTGGAAAGTGACAGTGGAATTGCTGTCCGTCAGCTGCTTAGTCCCGACCCAAGTAAGCCAACCCAGTGTGATCGTGCGGCCGTCATCGTGCGTCGGGCTACTGCACGATCTGGCGAGCTGTCTGCCTCGCAGGCCGCTCACCTGCTGGAGGTGGTTACGGGCCTCTTGCCCGATCAGATTGGAACCGGCGGAGCCGGCGTTGGCTTCGAGTACGCGATGGTGGCCTGGCTCGCGGCGCTTCTCTCGCTTGCCGAAGGACCGGACCCAGCGGCTCTACTCCAAACGCTCGCCCGGCCCTCTGGTGAACCCTCATCGCTGCCGCACTTCTTGCGGGCGATGCGGCTGGCCCGGGAATCAGCGCAGGGCGGCCGACGGATGGAGGCGGCCCAGTCGACAAGTTGGTACACCCGGATGGCGGACGCCGCAGCCTCGCTTGTGTGGGACCGGTTCTTGGGCAACGTCCGAGCGGGTGATGCCGCGCCCGCCGAGCCCGCTGGCTTCTACTTGCGTTGGTTGGATGGCGTTCTGGGCGAAGCGGAGGTGGACCGACGTTTGGACGCCGCCGTCGCAGACGGTTTGAGCGTCACCGACCTTGCTGCACGCTTCGTGGAGACGGGCACCGATCTGTCGGGCCATCACGAGACCATCATGGGGTTCGATGCGTACTCCTTCCTCAGACGAATTGGACTGGACAACGTGCGATCGGCGGTAGCTGTGCAACAGGCAACCGACAGCGACACCGCTCAAGCGAAGCTTGAGGAAGAGGATCTCGGCTGGCGGAATCGGCGGGGCATCGCCACCGACCACATCGTGCGCGCGCTCCAAACAGACCCCGAAGGGGCACGACAATTGCCGGTCCTCCGGACAGTGCCCAGGAGCCCAGCACTCTTGAACCATCGGCCGGATCTGCTCGGAAACCCCGGGCAGCGTCCTGACCTCAGCTTGCGGTTGGCCGTGCAGGTTTCGACAGAGCCTCTTCCGCCGGTGAGCATCGCCAAACCAACACCTGAGGCCGCATGGCAGCAGGTCGAGTCAGAGGTTTTGAAGTTGTTGTCGAAGGGACCCATGGCGCGCTGGCTGCGATCAGCAGGGGCGTCGTGGCACGCGCAGCCGGGCGACTGGAAGATCAAGGACGTCGAACCCGCCCGACGTCTGGAGCTGCACCTTGAGACAACTCGGACCGATGGTGAGGAGGCCCCTGGGAAGCAGTCCACGTTGCATCTCGGCCTGCAGGCAGTGCTGCCCGACGACAATCGCATAGATGAACTCAGCAGTGCGCCAGTGGTATTCACTCTGGGCGCAGCTATCTGGATGGCCGACCTTGGAGCGGACCGGCGTCCAACCACAACTAGTAGCACCTCGGAGCCGATGCCTGCAGCGATGACGCTGAAGGAAGTGTCCCGAGCTCTCGCCGCGTTGATCAGCTCCACTAGCGATGCACTGCGAGTGCTGTCTGTCGCACGCCCGCGCATGCGCTGTTCCACGGCGGTGCTTGCCGACCTCGTTCTCGAAGTGGGGTCGGGACTGGGATCCGTTGTTGACCTCAGGCAAATGAGCCGAGTGGGAATGTCTGGCAAAACGTCGTTTAGCGCGGCGGTCCCACTGGAGCTTCGTTCCCTCGGCGGAGGGGCATACGCCTTTTCACCATCCCCGGAAGACGTTGCCATCGGTCTGCTATCGAAGTGGCTCTTCGCGGATGGCTACCGTGAATACGAGGGCGTACTTGTCGAGCTCTTGAACATGGGCGGCTGAGGCGGTTCGCGACTTAGCCATACGCGTAGGACCCGCCCCAAACCTATTGCACCCCAGAGGAATTCATCATCGCCGCGTCGTGAGCCGCCGCCGCCAATTTGCGGAGCTCTCTGCGCCACTCGGTGGGCCGCGCCCCTCGTGTCTTGCAGGCATGACAGTTGGGGCACAAGGCCACCATGTTCCGTGGGTGGTCTTCGCCGCCCAGGGCCAAGTCCTGGACGTGGTCGACGTCGAGGATCGGTTCACCGCGACGGTTGGACTCCGCGGGCATTCCGGTGCATCTGGGGCTTTCACATCGGCCATTGGAGCGATCCAGCACGGCCCGCCGGGCTGCGGCGCTGCGCGAGTAGTCAGTACGCACGATGCCCGTCGACCGTCGGCCCTGACCCCGTTGCTCCACCCTCGCTATGAGGTCAGCGTAGGGAGCGTTGGGGCGCGCTTCGGGCACCTGCGGGTTGTTTTCGACCGTCTGCAGCGAGTCGACCTGTGCTGCCCTTATGTCCGCGGGCCAGGTCCGGAGGTCCTGGCCTGGAACGGCTTCTAGTTGCCACTCAATCTCCGGCCGGGGAAGCCCATCCTGTCCTTCACCGTCGACCCAGGCACGGCCGAGGACTGCTACCCAGGTTAGGAAGCGGAACGGCTCACCCTTCGGGCGATACCAAAAGCGGACGGGGGCCTCTGCCTGAAAAGCGCTCTCGAGCCGGGCGTTGCCGCCGCGGTCCAGACGTTGCGGTCCGCTCAGCCCTTCTCCGCGGTACCCGAAAGGTTCGACGAGAGTTGGCGGGTCGTCGGCGTACGGTCCTTCGGCGTCAGAGAAGACGTTGACAACAGCGTCGCCGGGGAAGCGGATGATCCCGGCGACTTTGTCGCCGCCGTACACGCTTTGAATCTCTGTACGGCTTCGATACTCGGTGCCGAGAATCGGGGGCTGATGCAGGGCCGGAGTGGTCGTGGTGAACCCTAGGCGAGTGAGCGCTCGAACCGCGCCGCCGGTGCCGCCGCTGAAGTCGGAGACGGGTAGCAACCCCCGGTCGGGGTATTGGTTGCGGTAGGCCACCGACAGTATGGGCTTGGAATCCACAAGCTGGCCGTCTGCCAGGATGAAGTAGTCGCGGGAGGGTTCGAGGCTGTACCGGCTCAGAAAGGCGTCGCGGCCCAAGGTGTGGAACTCGTCGATGGCATTGGCAACGGCTGTCGGGTCGGTCAGCTCAGAAAGGCGGGGCACCGGGACCTCTTTCACAATTCGTCGGCAACATGCAGGCTATTGCGTTCGGCACGACAGCGGAGCCCTTTGAGTGGCATGTCCGAGGGGTCGGCATCCATGTGGCCAGATGCTGTGTCACGTGCAGTAGGGAGGTTCGGGGCCGCCGATGCCGCAGAGTCATTCGAATGGCACGATCCACTGGTGGCGTCCATCCTGATTCTTGTCCTAGCGCTTTTCGCCTTCGTTGCCGCGACGACTGGGCTGGCCGAGGTCACGTTCAATGCAAGCCTCCACCACAACACCTCCAACGACCCGAATAACTGGCTCTCAGGGCCAGAGCGGCACCGGCGGCAACAACACTTCCGAGAGCTGCTAGCCCCTGCAGTCATTGCGTTCGCGGCCTCCGCCGCCTGCAATGTCGGGACGAGCCTGCTGGTCGAACAGCGTGCCCAGGGACTGGCGCTTCTCTACAGCAGCGGAGCGTTCTGGCTCCTTGGCGGGGTGATGACCCTGCTTGTTGCACTTGTTGTCCTCATCGTCACCCCGGCGAAAACTGCTTGGGACCTCGTGGAATCGTATGAAGCCTTGTACCTGCATGTTCGCGACGAACAAGGACCGGCGACCCCCGCCTTCGCGCGTAACGTATCTGAGCGCCTGGACCAGGTTGCTGAGTCGGGCACCCGGCATACGTGTCGTCTCATCCTCGCGGCCTCGTTGCTGCCACTGCCGGAAACCGCAATCGATGCGCAGCCGGTTGCCCGACTAGGTGCGCTGCGTGACAGTGGCGGCATCCGCTATCCGGCGAGTTGGAGGAGCGTCTGGATATGGACATGGAAGCAGCGGCGCTTGGCCGGGCTTCAAAGTGTGCTTGCTGTTCTGGGCCTGGGATGTCTCGGGACGGCGGTAATTGCCTCTGCTCCGCTCGAGGGGCGCAGCCTTATATCAGCTTCGGTACTGGCGGTCACTCTCGCGGTGGGTCTGATTGGCAACGTTTTCGGCATGCGCCTCGAGCTCACCTGGTATGCGCGACTGGCTGCCCGCAGTGCCTCCGCTCGCGCCCGCGTGCTGACCGAACTCAAGGTCATCACCGATGCGATCGCGTCTCCGGCTAGTCCGCGCAAGCGGAAGCACGAGCGGCTTCTGTTCGCCATCGGCTCTGTCCGCATCACCCAGCTCCGTGGTGGTCGGACATGAGCGTTCGGGGGCATATCGGCCAATGGGCAGGCGGCCGGAGATCCGCATCGCGTCGGGCGCTTGGCCCTCATGCGCAGCCTTTAGCAGGACCTCGTAGTGAGGCGGTCTCCACTCTGCTCAACAGTGGGGCTAGGCAGGTGGCGGCGACAACCCTGCCGTCGGGAGAGGGAACGGCGTTGTCGTTGAGATGTCTTGCCGCCAGGGCCCTCCCCTGCGCACTTGTCGACGCTCTCCTTCATGAAGGTCCGTTGGCCGGCAGCCACGAGTAGGGGTCTACTCCTCGCTCGCTGAGCTCACGTTGGGCTGCCGAAATGGCCTTGGAGATCCACCAACGGCTGTGCGGGTTGGATGTTCGATTTAAAGTCCAGTCCCAGTAGCGGCAGTACTCCTGCAATCGCTCCACGGTCATACTCGCCCTCAGCGCGCCCATGTCACCGAAGCGGCCGTCCAACGGGTCGCTGTACGGGTTGATGTTGGGTCCGCGCAAGACGGTGGGACCTTCCAGCTCACGCTGGGCGGCAAGTTGCTGGTGCAGCTCTTCCATCTGACGCTGGATGGCACTGGCGTACCCCTGCGCCATGATCAGGTCGTTCCGCTCGATTTCGGTGATGAGCGTCTGAGCGTTTCGGGCCGCGGCGCGGGCCAAGGCAAGCAGCGCGCGGTCCTCGTGGTCCTCGGATGACGTCATCTGCGCACCTTCGCCTCTCCCTTCCGCGGGGTGACGGCGGCGCAGGGGCGGATCGGACCATCCCGGAGACGGGATCGCGGGGACGGAAAAGCCGTTGTGGGCACGGAGGGTCCTTTCGTCCAAATGCGTTGGCCGCCAACGTCGCGGATGTCGCTCTGCTGTGCGGACGGCAGCCCAGCCTCTGGGTGCTCAGCGCCTCCCGAGACGCCGATCGTTGGAGGGCGGTCGAGCGCAGCGGCTCCCAGGAAGCGCGGGAGTCCCACCTACCGTCTCCTACGCTGCTGCAGCCTGCGGGCCTGCTCCTGCTGCCAACCCTCGATCCAGTCCAGATGCGGACTTCCCGGCTGCGGCAGCTGCGCCGCCTGGCGGTCGTTGCCCTCCCGCGGCGCGGCCGCTGGAACGTCCGGCCTTGAGATCTTGAGGAAGAACTTGATGGCGAGGTAGCACCAGAACGGCATCGCGAACCAGAACTGCAACAACGCGTCGCCCTCGGAGACCTCGGTGTCGAAGAAGGCGGTGTAGGTCCAGATCAGCGAGGCCTGCGCCCACAGGATGAACAGGATTTTGCGGGCCGTTTCCGGGTGCCGCTCCCAGAGGTACCCGATGGCAAAGCCCCACAGGAACCCCCGAACCATTCTTCCCTTAGGTCGTGCCCGAAGCCATCCGCGTGGTCTGCCAGGTCTCTCACGTTGATCGGCATCAGGCGGAGGCTCCTTGGCGTGGTCTTGCAGGCCTTGAACGCTTGGGGGGGGTCGTTAGGCCACTCCGATTCAGCTTTGGCGGGTTGGCGATGCGGAGGAAGAGTGGGTTGGGGACGGTAGGACGGCAGGGTCGTCGGTTCACGGAACGTCGGCATCAGGGTCCTTTCGAGGCGATCGATGGATGGGTAGGGGAATCAGGTGCGGGACGGGGACGTCGGCCACTGTCCCCGGCCGCATGCGGTACTCGGATGTGAGCGCTCGGGCTAGCCCTTACCGGCGGGCCCCGTTTAAGGGTCCCCGGGGTGTTAGGCGCGCCGACTTCGTTCGGCGCAGAACGGTTAGCCGCCGGTAGGGTGGAACGCGGAAGCAGGAGCGGCCTCGAGATCGCGCGCTTGGCGCAGGAGGGCGGCGATGAGCGGTAGCCCAGGGTGAGTGGCGGTGCCAACGACGGTGCGGTCGTAGCGGCGGGTGGTGGCCGGGTCGGCGTGACCGGCGGCCTCCTGCACGTCCTCCAGGGCGCAGCCGTGGGCGCGGGCGAGGGTGACGAAGGTGTGCCGCAGGACGTGCGGGCTGAACGGGTGGACGCCGACGCTGCCGGCGACACGGCGCAGGGTGCGGGCGGCGGCGTGCCGATCCAGCGCGGCCCCGGTGCGGGTGGCGAAGACCGGACCGGTGGCGGTCTGCCCGTGGAGGGTCCTGATGCGGGTGAGGACCGGGGTGAGGACCGGGACGGTCCGGCGCACGCCGCCCTTGCAGATGACGTCCAGCCAGATGCCGTCGGCGCTGGGGCGTAGGTCTTCGAGGCGGGCGGTGCACGCCTCGCTGATCCGCAGGCCGGTGGTGGCCAGGAGCCACGCGAGGGCCGCCGCTCGGGGGGAGTGTTGGTCGGCGGCCTGCAGGAACGCGGCCAGTTCGTCGGTGCTCAAGGCGCGCAGCCGGGTTTGGGAGCGCTGCCGCCGGTAGACCACCCGCGCTGAGGGGTCGGAGGAGAGGTGGCCCTCGTCGTGGCAGTAGCGGTAGAAGCCCTTCAGCGCGGTCAGACGGCGGGCGATGGTGGCTGGGGCCAGAGCTTGCCTCTCGCAGTCCTCGAGGTAGCGGGCGAGGTGGACCCGACGGGCCTGGAGCGGGTCGATCCCGAGGCGGGCGCAGTGGCGTAAGAAGTCGGCCAGGTCGCGGCGGTAGGCCTCGCGAGTGTTGCCGCGGTGACAGGTCACGAACTCGGCGACCAGGTCAGCGCCGGTGAAGCTGCTGGTGGGAAGCGGCTGGGGGTGCCCGCCGGGGAACGTCAGGACTACCCCATAGTCCCCGTTATGGGGTGGGCCTTGCCTCTTGGGCGCGGTCTGCGTGGCTCGAGGGCCGCTGAGGGTGTTCATTCCGGGCATGGGAGGTGCTCCTTGGGGTCTGTGGACCCCTCGGCTGCCCGTGGAGATCCGCCTTTACCGCTCCCTGATGGGTGCGGTCTGCTCTTCCCCTGGAGCACCTCCGCGGAGGAGGTTGCTGGACAGCAAGCCAGGTGCTTGTCGCTGCCGCTCGTGAGCTACCGCTAATTCTACGGCGCGAAGACGCCGTACGAAGCAGGTTTGGGCGACGTGTCGCAGATCACATTGAAGGCCATTCGAACGGTCGTTTGAAGCGGTTTGGCACTTTTCGGGATTATTGACGAATTTCCATGATTTTGAAGTAGCAACTAAATGGCAGTGACAAGCATTTCAGCCGTGTTGGTTGACATTCATCTTTTCCTCTTTACTTCACCTGGCGACAGTCGTCGTCACAAGGTGAACTGGAAAAGGATGACCGATGAAGTTTGAAATGGAACGCATGGTGGACGGCGTCAAGATGGTCACGCTGAACGCGCTACACGAAGGTGGACCGCTGCCGGATGGCCCGATCCCGGCAGACGATGCGTGGGGAGCGGTCGCAATTTTGCTGCGTCAGGTGGCGTGGTTGGAGGACATCCTCGACGACCATTCGCAGGAGATTGACGATCTGCAGGTCGAACTCGCACCCACCAGCACCTTCGCGGAGAGGCTGACCCAGCGAGCGCGGAGCCGAGCCGCGAGGGAAGCAGCGGGGGCGGCGGATCACACGGCTGACGTGGTCGGGGCGCAGCGATGAGCGCCTCCACCTCTCCTCCCATGCAGGGGGCCAGCGCGCGTCCCCGGCTGACCTTCACCGTGGTCGAGGCCGCGGAGGCGCTTGGCATTGGCCGCGGACTCGCGTACGAGATGGTGCGGCAAGGCCAACTGCCCAGCCTTCGGCTTGGCAGGCGCATCGTTGTGCCGGCCGCCTCACTAGAAGCCCTCCTCGAACAGACCGCCACGTCAACTAAGCGACTCCCACCGCTACCGCCGGGAACCCGATCCCTCTAGAAGCCAGCGGGCGGCCGCCTTGCCCCCGCCCCAGCCCTGAACAACATAACGGGTGGGGCGGGGCGGGCAGGGCCGAGACCGGATGGTCTTTGCCCAAGCCCAGTCGAACCAGGTCGAAGGCCGAGGTGGGCAGTCACAGCACGCATCACACGTGAAAGGAGTAAGCGGCATGGCGCGGCGCGGTTTGGAGGTGGACACCCCGTGGGCGGAGTTGTCCAAGGAGCAGTTTGTTGGGATGAAGAACGATTGGCTCGACCACTGGTGCCCGGTGCTACCCAAGCCATCCCAACAGAAGGTTCTCCGCCACATCTGCCGCTGGCAGAACTACGAAACCGGGGACTCGTTCTGGGGCTACGAGAGCATCGCCAAGAAGATCGGATGTTCGCCCAAGACCGTTCAGCGGGCCGTCGACGAGCTAGAGACGATGGGGTTGATCAGAGTCGACCGGCTGGCCACCGCGCCGCGCAACGCGCACGGGATGTTGTTGACACCTCGCCGCGGGGGCCGAGCGAACAACTACTCGATCGACTACAACCTGATCCGCCTACCCGCCACGGCCGCTGGTGGTTGGCAGATCCAGTCCTCGAGTGTTGCTGGTCCGCTGGCCAGGGCTGTCGCAGAACTGAGACTCAGTCAGGCCGCCGGAGGCACCCAGGAGACGTCGGCGTCCCCGGGATGTCCTACTAACGTAGTTAACGATTTGAACGTATCTAACGAACGCACCAGCATGGATGCTGGAGCGCGGAAGAGTAGGAAAGCGCCTAGGTTGCGGCCGGTCCTCACCGTCACCCAAGAGACCACGGCGCAAGAGCTCGCAGCGGCCTACCCGGATACGCGGTCCGATTCCCTGACAACGGACTGGAGCCTCCACGCGGCGTCCCTCTTCGCTCGATGGGCCCTCCGCTCGCTGCCGGAGACCGTCCCCGTCGACATCTCATTGCTGGCCGTGGTCATGCACCACGGAGCGGAGCGATATGGCAGGCGAGTGGTAGTTGCGGCCATGGAGGAGTGGTTTGCGGACCGCCAAGTGGACGACAGCATGCGGAACCCCGGGGCGATGTTCTACCGCGAGGCTGACGCCTACTTCGAGCGCGAAGCGGTAGCCGCCTCGGCCGCCGTTCAGGCCACTGCCTAAGGCCTAGGTCGCTCGTGAATACGCGCCCACCCGAGACTGTCAGGGCTGAATGGTGCAATGAGTAACTACCACGGCTGCCGGCATGCCAACCGATGTCGCCGTGTGCCATCTCCGGTCGCCGTTTCGAGAGGCCGCAAAGGCGAAGGAGCAACTGTGTGGCACGAAGTTCCGGATTTAGGGCTGTCAATTGCACGCTAGAAGTAGTTGCTACGTCGATGGATTGGAGGTGAGGTCGTGAGAGGCCACGTTCACAAGCGAGGCAGTACGTGGGCCGTCATGTGGGACGAGCCGCGTGGAGCAGACGGCAAGCGCAGGCAACGAAAGAAGGGTGGCTTCGCGACCCGCCGACAAGCGCAGGCCCACCTGACCGACGTCCTGGCCGCTCTTCAGAAGAACGCCTACGTGCAGCCCGATCGGACGACCGTTGGGGACTACCTCACCGAACAATGGTTGCCCTCGCTGACCGTGAGGCCCAGCACCAAGCGGGCGTATGAGAGCCACGTCAACATCTACCTGATCCCGCACGTAGGTCACCTTCCCCTCCAACGACTGTCTCGGGGTGATCTCAGGACCATGTTCGCTGCGCTCGCTCGGCACGGGATCAGAAGGCCGCTCTCTGCTTCGACCCTGCGACGGGTGCACGCGACAGTCCGGGTAGCACTTAACGCGGCGCTGGCTGATGACCTCATCCTCCGCAATCCGGCGGTCGGCTTGAAACTCGAGGTGCCTGAGAAGCCTGACATCGACGTCTGGACCGCAGCGGAGCTGCGGACCTTCCTCGACGCCGTGGCAGAAGACCCGTTGCATCCGGTCTACTTCTTTGTCGGCATGACTGGCGTTCGCCGAGGCGAGGCCGTTGGGTTGCGCTGGTCAGACGTTGATCTCGCCGCTGGGCGAGTGTCGATTCGACGGCAGATCAGCCAGCGTGGGCGACTGCTCGAGGAGGGAGCGCCCAAGACACGCAGCGGATTTCGGTCCATCGCGCTCGATCCGCGGACCATCCAAGTGCTGCGGCGAGTCAGAGCGCGACAGGCAGAGAACCGGCTTTCTTGGGGGAGTGCCTACGAGGACCACGATCTTGTGTTCGCCCGGGAGAACGGCGCACCGGAGCGACCTGACCATGTCAGTGATCACTTCGACCTGCTGGTTCTGAAGGCGGGCTTGAAGAGGATTAGGTTCCACGACCTCCGCCACACTCATGCCACGCTGATGTTGTCCAACGGCGTCCCCGCCAAGGTAGTTAGCGAGCGACTCGGCCACTCCTCGATCGCGTTGACCCTCGACACCTACTCCCATGTCCTACCGGCCCTCGGTGAGGAGGCGGCCATAAAGGCGGCTGAGACCGTATTCGGTGCCGATGTGCAGAGGTGAGCAACGATCAGTAGCAGCGTAAGGGCGGAGCTACGCCCATGCGCCAGGTGAATGGGCGTGGCGCATGGGCGATGTGCCTCGACTACATCCATTGGAGGGCTAACGGGCGCGCTAGCCGCCTTCAGCTGTCTTCAAAGCCCGATTGATCGAACTTGAGGGTGCGGGCGTTCTCGGACACCGTACGGACGCGGCTTTCATTGAACCCCTCGGAGTCCGTTGCCTCGATCTCGATCCGCACCGTCACGCTCGTGTTTTCGCCAGAACGAAGGTGCGCGAGCACCTCGTCGGCGACGTTCCTGAAATCGAGCGCGATCTTGTCGGAGTTGAGCGTCTTGACCCCGTAGAAGCGGGTGGGCCAAACCATGTCGACCTTCGGCGACGGGCCCGGGCTAGGTTGCGGGATCGGCGACGGACCGGGGTGGGGGCCTGGAGCGGGTGCAGGGCTGGGCTCCTCTGAGCGCTGTTTCTGCGCCACGTCCGGGCGGACCAGTAGGAGCGAGTCCGTCGCGACCGGGGCGCTCTCCTTGTCCTCGGGAGTCCAGAGGCCGATGTAGCGCCCGGCATTCGCGTCATAACCGGCCGCGAGCGCGAAGGCGTCCGTCTGCCAGATCATCGGCATATCAATGATGCCCGCGTTAAGGACGGAACGGTCACGTAGGCGCGGCATATAGGGGTACTGCGAGTACAGCCCCCACAGCGAGCGCAAGGAGACGTGACCGTCCTTCCAGATCTGCGGGACCTTGCCGATCGCGAGACGGATCGTCGCAGCCGCCTGCCGCGTCGAAAGGTCCCCGTCGTTGCCAAGGCGTCGCGAAACGCGGTCGGCGAGAGCGTCGGACTGCCCCTCGACCTTGGTCTCCTTGATAAGGAACGGCGCGCCCGGGTCTGGCTGGGCTGGAACCAAGGCCCACGTAAAGCTCTGCAGCAGACGCGCAGTCACCGTCTGGTCGGCCTGAGCCTTGCGCTGCGATGCCTGGTTCTTCTGGTTCTGGGTCAGGTCGAGGTCGGCCTCGTTGGCGAGTACATGCGTCCAACCGAGGTAATCCCGAGTCGCGCTATCGAGCTCCTCGAGCCTGGCCCCGTCCGCAGCGAGGTAGACGAGCGCATTGCGGTGCGTCCTGTTTGAGCTGCCGCGCTGCTCGGTTGCCTTGTGGGCGAACTCCTTGGCGGCAGAATCCGCCCCGCGCTTGTGGGCGACCTTCGGGTGAAGGATGACGAGGCGAGCTTCGTCGGTGTCAGGAATGTCGGCGTTCGACTCTGGGCAGACGTGGACGCCGGCGAAGTCGCCTCGCTTGCGACCTTGGTCCTGAAGTCGTCGGACGATCTCGGCCCAAACGTCTTCCTTGTGGAGTCGCTCGGCCTGGTCCTTGGCGGTGCGGGTGATGTTGGGCTGGACGTCGTACCAGTACTTGCCCGAGCCGGAGTAGAAGTACGTAGCGCGGTCGCCGAGCTGAGTCAGCGCCGCATGGAAGTTGCCGGGGACATCGCCGGGCACCGCGGTGCCCAGGAACACTCGCTGCGCGCCGAGGCCCTTGTGCACGGAGCCTGGCGCGATGGTCGGGGCGGCACCAAAGAAGACCGTCCGCGCCAGGCGCTTGGTGAGGGCGCGCTGCCCGAAGAGAGGCTTCTCCTTGTCGATCCTGCCCGGCTCAGAGTTCGGTCCGTCGACATCCGCGTCGATGATGGTCTTCCACGAGTCCTGGAGGTACTGGGTGAGCTCCGAATTGACGTTCGACGTTGCCAGCGGAATGGAGCCGGGCATGATCAGTGGCGCGGCGTCCTCACCTGTCCACAGGGCGTGGATCACAGTGCTCATCAACCGCAGCACACCTCGCGTGCGCTGGAAGCGCTCGAGGGACGACCACTCCTCGTAGAGCGTGTCGAACAGCTCAGGATGGATTGGGTACGTCGCCTTGATCCGGTCCTCGTACGCAGAGTCGCGAGCCTCACGCGGGAAGTCGTCGGTGTACTTGCGATACATCTCGACGTAGGCCTTGGCCGTCGCGCCGATAGCTGCGAGGGAAGCGGCGTCAGGCTGCTTGAAGAGTCGCTGCTTGACGATGTGATAGGCCTCGTCGGACGACGCGGGACGCCACTGGTCGGCGACACGACGTACGACGTTCTGAAGCCGCTTAAGTGCTTCGAGGCCGTTTTGCCCACCGACCTCCTCAGCGTTCCCGACGGCGATCTTGTCGTTCGCGTCTCCTGTCTCCGACGCCGGGATCGAGATCGCGAGCAGGACGCCGTTGGTGCCCTTGACCGCCTCGGTGAGCGATTGGGCGAAAGTGAACTGGTCGTCGAACGTCCCACCGGCGAGGTCATCGCGACCAACCAGGGAACGGGCGTATGCGACCCATTCATCGATGAGAATGACGGCCGGCGCGTACTTGGCGAGCAGCTCGTGGAGAGCATCGCCCGGATGAGTGCGGTTTCGGTCGGCCTTCGCAACGATTGCGTAGGCCTCGGTGCCGCCAAGCTGCCAAGCGAGTTCGCCCCAGATGGTGTTGACCTGGGTTCCGTCATTCTTGGTCACGCCGGAAGGGCTGAAGTGATTACCGACGATGGCGACCCGGTTGAGCTTCGTGGCCAAGTAGCCGTTTGCGGTCAGCAGTTCCTGGGTCTCCTGGGGGAAGTCGCTAACAGGCAGGCCCGCGGCCACATGCCAAAGCGAAAGCATGGAGTGGGTCTTGCCGCCACCGAAGTTGGTCTGCAGATTGATGACCGGCGATGCGTTGTCGTCACCCGCCAAGCGACGGACGGCTCGGCCTATGAGGTCGCGCAGACCCTCGGTCAGGTATGTGCGGCGGAAGAACTCAACCGGGTCGGCATAGTCGGCGTCGACCTCACCGCCTGTCGCGACCTTGTAAAGGTCGGCGGCGAACTCGGATGCGTGGAAATTTCCCGTGGCGACGTCGTCATGGGGCTGGAGCACCTCGCGCCACGGACGCAGGCCCGCGGCCTCGGGATTGTCGACGGCTGCCTTAAGGACCTTCCTGTCGTCCTTGTCAGCAGTGACACGGCGCAAGTTCAACCGGATGCCACGGACCTCATCCGCTTCCTTGGCGGCGCTAATCAGCTTGAGGAGTCGTTCGCAGGTGTCGAGGGCGCGGTAGGCGTCGTCGTCGGTGAAGGTCTTGTTGTGCGCCCACTCGTTGCGCACCTCGCGAAGCTCGCTGGCAAACGTCTCCCCCGCGCGGCCGATTGCCTGGTTGAAGGGGTACCAGCCCGGCTTGAACCCGGCGGTGATGTTGCCTTCGGTGAGGATCCTGAACTGCACCTGCGGGTCAAGGGCGTCGTACGACTTCGTCGACGGCGCTCCGTTCTTGCTGTCCTTCGCCTGGACAAGCTTCGTCCAGACGGCACCAAGCGAGGGATCTCCCTGGCCAACGACGGTCGCGATGAAGTCATCGAGTGCCGGAGCCAAGACCTGGAACATGCGGTCGATGCGGTCGCGGTTGCTCAGTGCCATGTCAGTCAGTCTCCGTCGGGCGATCTTCCGCGAGCTCTTCCGGCTCGAACTGGGAGGAGTCTTCGTCCGCGAAGCCCTGGTCGATATCCCGCTGGACGTTCTTGCCGATGGCGGCCTCAACGAGCTTGCACAGCGACTCGCGGCGCGCCTTGAAGTAGCCGTCGAAGTCGTCCGCCCGCAACATGTCTGCCGGTACGAGGTGGGTTCCCAGCAACTCGTCTAGGCGCGGCGACTGAAGCTGCGCGCGGGACTCGATGACCTTCAAGTACGAGGACGGGGCGGCTCCGCCGATCGTTCGGTTGGTCCGTGCGCTGATGGTCGTCTTGTTGATGATGCTCTCGCGGTGCTCGTCATCGATCCCGGTGTCGTTGCACCACTTCTGCGGGAAGATGTGATGGATATCGACTGCCAGGTCGACGTACTGCACCTTGTCGAGCGCCTTGTCCTCCATCCAGTCGCGCGCACCGCCCGCGAGGATGAGCGCAGCGATGCCCTTGTAAGCAGCGGCGTTCCGGGTCCGCAGCGAGTGAAGACGCGACTCAGTGAAGTTGGAGTCCTGAACAGTTCGCGGGACCGGCCTTGACTCGTCTTGTGCCCATGCCGGGACCATTTCGATGTCGCGTGCGAACCGCGACTCGATCGCCGATCCGTATAGCTCTCCGAGCACGCCGCACCAGTACCAGCGGATGAGCCGCTCGCTCACGCCAATGAGGTCAGCATCCTTGCCGAGGACGACCTTGATCGCGGCCAATGGCACCAGCTGCTTTGGGTACGGCACGTCACGAGGAGCAAAGATATGGCGATCGGCGAGAAAGGTGGCCGCCCACGTGAAGGCCTCGCGCAGCGCATCGCGCCATTCTAGGTAGTCAACGAGCGTGAGTTTGAGGACATCTTCGCGCTTGGCAGAGATCGCGGGCGGGCGGTCAGACGTATCCGCGAGATTCCGCTTGCGAGTGGTGAGCATCGTGAGTGCCTGGAGGAAGTCGGTGTTCTCCACCGCAGCGAGGACCGGATAAGACGACCACTTGAGCTGGGTCTCCTTCCAGTCGTCGTTCAAGCGGAAATCCTCACCCGACTTCTTGTAGTAGCCAGCATCTCCGGCGAAGACTGCCGTGAGGAGCTCGAAGACGTTCAGAGGCAGGCCGCCGATGTTGACCTTCTCGAAGACGGTGGCGACGGCTGCCTTGTCGGTGCCCTCGTCGAGGACAATCGCAGGAATGTCGTAGGTCGCGGCCGGCTTGATGTACCGCTCGTGGAAGCGCTTGCCGAGCTCACGATCGTCAAGCTCCAGGATCCAGCTCATGTAGTCGCCGTAGAGCAGGTGGAGCGGGAAGTAGCCGTGCTCGCGCTGCTTGTCGTGGTCGCCCAGGTCAAGTACGACGTCCTTGCCGAAGTTGGTCCGGACGACGCCGTCAACAGGGATGCTGATAAGTGCCTCATCGACCCGGTTCGAGTCGCTGAGAGCCGTTTCCATGTGGACGAGATAGCGGCGGTCCAGCAACTTGCCGCGGCTGTCTTTCGTGGCAACCTCGCCGTCGCCGCTGAGCGCCTGAGTGAGCGACGTCAGACGCTGCTGGCCGTCCAGCAGGAGAAACTTCGCTTCGGTGCCCGCTGTGAGGTCAACGCCCTCAATCGCGCGCGGCTTGAAGCGGACCTGGGTGTTCCCGGTCTTCAGAAGCATGACAGCGCCTAATGGGTGGCCACGCAGTACCGTCACCAGAAGCTGACGGATGCGCTCGTCTTCCCACTTGTACCCACGCTGGAAGTCAGGGAGCTGGATCTCCCCAGACCGCGTCCAGGTTAAGTACTCGCCGAGCTCATACATCGGTGTCAGGAAGCCCATGTCATTCGTCTCCCTCGTCGAAGTTGAATGCTTCCTGCTCAACATCAGGCTTCTTGACGCTCCGGGCGACTTCAAGGAGTTCCGGCCAGCTCGTGACCAGGGTGTTGAAACTGAGTGCGTCCTTCGTCCAGCCGTTGCCCTCGGCGATGCGGAACAGCAGGTGGGCAAGCTCCTTGACAAGGTCCGCGTCGACAGCGCCGTCCGGCCGGGTCAAGGCGGCTTGCAGGAAGTCCCCGGCCGCCGCGATACCGTCCCGCTCCAGCACCTTGATCAGGTGGTGCAGCGCCTCCCAGTTGCTGGTGTGCAAGTCCTTGAGGACGTCGTAATCCCACGTCAGATCTGACGGCTTGATCAGCTGAACCGTGCCCGCCCGGCTGACTAGGATCTCGTCGCGATCCATTACGTTCACGCTGGTGTTGCGAGCTCGCGCGAGGTTGTCGGCATCGCCGAACTTGCCAGTGCCGTAGCCATGCTGCCGGTACCAGGCAATGGCGAAGCGAGACGTCGAGTCGAAGTCGCCCTCTTGCTCGTTTAGGACCTGATCTAAGATCTCGTTGATGCGGGCCAGGGCAGATCTGACAGTCAACTTCTTCCCGTCAGGCTCCAGGACGGCGGCGTAGCGGCTGAACACCGCCATGCCCGGGCCAATGGCCGCCTGCGGAAGGTCTACCGGTGCGATCTGCCCCTGCTGAAGCTTGCGCAGCGCGCCTGGAAGCTCAGCTTCGAGCGCTGCGATAAAGCCGCGCCGATCGGTCGTAGGTGCCTGAGCCCCTCGCGGACGCAACGACAGGACGATGGATGACGCTAGGGCGTTAGTTCCGCTTGCGATCATCCGATTGCTTAGCTCGCTGCGATTCGGCCACGTCGAGGTGATCTCCCAGCCGCTCCTGATCATCCCCTCGAGAAGGGTTTCCCAGCCCGTCGAAGCTTCGCCAAGTGCATCAGACTCGCTCTGCTTGAACGCGTACCAAACCGTGATTGGAAACTCCGCGCTAGCACTCTCACGAGCGTGGGCGAAAACCGCGCGGAACCCATCCTCGAAGAAGTTCCGGGCGCCCTCCTTCCCGTCATGGCGGTAAGGGTTTGCTACCAGTTCCTCAGCCTTCGGCACGAGCATGGTGGACAAAAGTTCCGGATGAATGCTCCGAAGGCTTCTGCGAAGCCAGACGTAAAAGAAGTCCGACAGATCCGAGTAGCCGATGTTGTCGTAGTACGGGGGGTCCGTGCTAATGAGAACACCCGCATATGAGCGTGAAGCAGCATCCGCGCTTTCTGCTATCCCCACCGGTCCGGTAATCGGAACGCCATCCAGCGCTTCGGCCGTCCAGTTGACGGCTCCGTGCCAACTGCCTGTGCCGTCGGCGAACTGATTTGGCTCGACGAAGTCCCACGTCATGGGCACGGCTTGACGAGCAAAGGTGTTCCTGGTGCTTTCGCGACCTAGGAACCACGTCACGATGGTTGAACCGCGGTCAGCCAGCTTCGACAACGCCATCGCCAGGTATGTAGCCACCGCATCCGCGTATTGGGCGCTCCCACCGTCGCTGAGCACGCGTGCTCGAACGTCGGCCACCAGATCGCTGAAGGTGGTCAGAGCCAGGAGCTGCCGGTTAGTGAAGAGGTCGGCCCACGTTGTCATCCCGTAGTTAGGAGTCTTGAAGTCCCTCGGGTTGTTCGGAAGATCGCCGTCCGGGACATCGGCCGGCCGCTCGACGTTGGCGGCGTCGACATGGAGGTCGTTCGAAGGAAGGTAGTCGCGCTGACGGTTCCCCTCAGCCACAATTGCCATCAGCCGAGCGGCCATCCTGCCCTGACGGCCTTGCTCTCGAATGTACGTCAGGGGAACCGAAGTGGCACAGGCAAAGCACCGGCCGCCGAGTCGTCCGACGGTGCCATCAGTCGCAGCGGTCGGTGCCCGCAAGGGGTCCGAGGCGATCTCAAATTCGACGCGTTGCCCGGAAGGGTGCGACGGATCGGCCACTGCAATCGGAACCACATATCGCTCGTTCCCCTTCTTGTTCCGGAGCCACCACGAACGCGTGAGCGGCATTTCGATACCGCATGCCGGGTTGGGGCAAGGGATGGTGCGTGCCCAAATCCAGGCCACCACCTTGGCCGAGGTGCCGTCAGTCAGAGTTGCCGCTGGATAGAACTTCCCGATCCTTGTTGTCGCTTCATCTCGCATCCACGCGCCATACGCCCGAACGTCCGCAGCAAGGCCCGAGAGCCCCGACCAGTTACGAATCTGAGAGTCAGCCAGCCCCGGGAAGACAGGGGGCACCCCCCGAAACTGCGGTGGAATCTCAATCAGAGCCTTGTTGATGAGGACAGCTACTGGGTTCAGATCAGAGGCATGGGCCTGGAGCCCGAGCCTTTGTGCCTCCAACGGAATGGTGCCGCCCCCGGCGAACGGGTCCAGGATTGTCGGAGGGTTGCCGCCAGTGGACTTGAGAATTTCCGTGTGTGCCTCCGCGAGAAGGCGCTCATCGTGAACATTGTCCCAATCGACGAGCCGCTCGATGATGCCGTGCAGCCGCTCACGCTCCGACCGCTGCTCGGGTTCACTGAGCGATGGGTCCGAACTCGGGTCATCGACCAACTGAGCGAAGAGAACAGCGCGCGCCGCTGCGAGTGGGCGTCGGGCCCACCACATGTGGAGGGTAGAGGGGTGACCGTGCTTGATCGACTTCTCCCGTGCTGACTCACGGTTGATCGTCTCGAGCGGCAGAGCCACCTCAATCAGCTTTCGCTTTTGCACCTGTTCCTCGACCCTTCGTGCCCGAGATGACGGGCGAACCTCACCGACGCGTCGGCGTGTGATGTGTGCATGAACTTACCGTTGGGGCCCGACCCTATGGGTGGAATGGACTGATCCGTGGGGTCCCTTAAGGGTTAGAAAGGCGACGTGCCCTTCGCCCACGTCTTGCCCCAGTTGCCCCGGATACCGGTGGCCGCGAAGTCCCCGAGGTCTGTATTGGCGAACGGATCGTCGAGGTACCTGACATCGTCGTGCTGGCTCCCTCGCGGATCTACTTTCACGAGTGCGAGTCGGTACCTCGGGACTGCGTTCTTCCCGGTCATGACCTCGTTGTGGGTGACGAAGAAGTCTTGAGCGCCGTCGATCCGGGCTTTGACCTCGATCCGGTACGTGTCCCCCTTCGCATCGGTGGACAGGACATCGAAGCCAGGATTGTTGAAGGCCTGCTCCACAGGCTTCCGGCCGAGCTCGCGTTCCCGGGCCATTACAAGGTCGACGCCGCGCCGCTCGACCTCCTTGGTCTCCTTCGCGTGGATGGGAGCTGACGGCGCGATCTCGTCTTCCAGCATGCCGATGGGCAGCACCAAAGCTGCGGTCACGATGTGTGGCGGCTTGGTCGACATGAGTTGCTGCTGGTCGAGCAACCCGAGGCGTTTGCGCAGGCGGACGTCGAGCTCCACCGCCTTGCGGTTGAGGTTGTCAGAGGATTCCTTGGGCTTCTCGCCCTTATGCTCCTTCTCTGACGCAACAGCGGCATCAAGTAGCAGCCGCTCACTCTCCGAACTAAGGCGCTTCGTTACAAGGATGCGGGCCTTTTCGAGCTCCGCCAGTCGGCGCGGCTGGACCTCAGCGAGGTAGCCAGGGAGCTGATTGGCGATGATCCAGCTCATCGCCTTGTCCTCGGCGTCGCCGAGCCAGGCCAGGCTGCGGGCGGCGTCGATGGCGGGCCCGGCGGGTGCGGCAACGCAGTCGAGGTACGGCGCGGGGCCAGCTGGAGTGACGGTGCCGAAGCGGTCCACGAAGGCGTAGCCAAAGCGTCGCGCGACCGAATCGCCGGTGGCGTCAGCGACCTCCTCGATGACGCCCACGAGAAGCTGGGGCTCCTCAACGGTTGACGACACGAGCACGGTGCCCTGGTTTAGTGCACCACCGAAGTTGCGGATCGCCTCTCCCATAACCGCGTCGTGGAGGTGGTGACCAGGTGCGAGGAGGTCCGCGCGACTCAAGTCGCCCGGCTGGACGTGGGCCAGATCGAAGGTGACCCGGTCGTATTTGGTGGCGATCGGTCCGGTTCCAGCAGAGCGGATGTTCTGTGGGACATTCGCGATCTCGTAGCGGCCCTGCTCGCGCTTGACGATGCGACCGCCCAGCTTAGTGAACGCGGCCTTGAAGGCGAGCTCGATGTAGTGCGGCTGGAGCCTGCGGGCTCGTGCCTCATCCATGGCGGCACGCAGCCCATGGAGGTCCGCGTCCGCGAGGTGCTCCGAGGCGAGGGCTCGCTCGTCAAGAAGGTCTTTGAGCCCGTCGCCGACGGAGGCGTCGATGACCTCGTGCATCTTCGCCTTCACGTCTGCACGCTCGCCGTACTGGATGGCCTCCAGCAACAGGGTGCGCAACGGGGTGTCGGTGAAGGCTTCGCCAAGGACGTCGAAGACCTTGCCGCCGTAGGTCTCGCGCATCTGGTCGAGCTTTTCCAAGAGGCGGATGAAGACCTCGCCTTCGCGGGTGTTGGAGGCGACGAGGTTCCAGAGGCGACAAACCTCTTCCTGCCCGATGCGGTGGACACGACCGAACCGCTGCTCGATGCGGTTGGGATTCCACGGGAGGTCGTAGTTGACCATCAGGTGTGCGGCTTGCAGGTTGAGACCTTCACCCGCTGCGTCGGTGGCCAGGAGGATCTGGCAGTCGCGGTTCTTGGTGAACTCCTCGGTGATCTGCCGTCGCTCGGTGCGACGCACCCCACCGTGGATCGCGCGGACGGCGTCGGGCTTGCCGATGAGTGAGCCGATCTTGCCTTGGAGATAGTCGAGGGTGTCGCGGTGCTCGGTGAAGATGATGAACTTGCGCGGCCAGCCGTTCTTGTCGGTGACGAGCGCATTGTCCTGGAGGATGTTGGACAGCTCGGTCCACTTGCGGTCGGTGCCAGCTTCACGGACGAGCCGGGCCGTCTTGATGAGCTCGCCGAGCTCGATGAGTTCGGTGTTGAGCTCCTCGACCGTCTGTGCGGCGGTGGCGGCGTCGAGGAGCTCCTCCTCGGCCGCCTCGATCTCCTCGGCGTTGAACTCGTCATCGTCGATCTCGCTCAGGTCGATATCGGGCTCGGTATCGCGGTAGGTGCCGTTCTGGATCTCGAGCTTCTTGCGCTCCAGCCGCTCGGAGCGGCGTACGAGGCTCCTGTAGATCGCCTCCGGGCTGGACGCCAGGCGGCGCTGGAGGACCGTGAGTGCGAAGCCGACCGTGTTCTTGCGCTTGCCGCCGATCCGCTCCGCGCGGTTCATCCCCTCGCGGACGTAGTGGGTGACGTCCTCGTAAAGGTCGTATTCAAGCGCGGTCAGTTCATATGGGACGGTCTCGGCGATGCGCTCTGGAAATAGCTTCTTGCCCTCGAAGGTGAGGAGGTCTTCTTTCACCATGCGCCGCATGATGCCGCTGAGGTCGACGCTCTTCTTCTGCTTGCCTTCGAACCGATCGCGGTCAAGCAGTGTGAGGAACAGTTGGAAGTCCTCTTCCTTGCCCGAGTGAGGGGTCGCGGTCATGAGGAGCAAGTGGCGGGTGATCTGCCCGAGGATCTCGCCGAGCAGGAACCGCTTGGTCTTGCGGAGCTCGCCGCCGAAGTAATGGGCCCCCATGCGGTGAGCTTCGTCGACGATGATGAGGTCCCACTCCGTCTCCTTCAGCTGCGCTTGAAGTTGCTCGTTGCGAGACAGCTGATCCATCCGGGCGATCAGAAGCGGGTTGGCCTCAAAGACATTGAAGTTGGCCTGAGCGTCGATGAGCTGGTTGGTGAGCAGATCGAATCGGAGCCCAAACTTGAAGAAGAGCTCGTCCTGCCACTGCTCGACCAGGCCACCCGGCGCAATGATCAGGCACTGCTTTACGTCGTCGCGGAGAAGCAGCTCCTTGATGTAGAGGCCGGCCATGATCGTCTTTCCGGCCCCGGGGTCGTCAGCGAGGAGAAAACGGAGCGGAGTGCGGGGCAGCAGCTCCCCGTAGACGGCACGAATCTGGTGTGGCAGTGGCTGCACGTCACTGGTGGCGACGGCCAGCATGGGGTCAAAGAGGCCGGCGAGCGAGATGCGTTGCGCCTCGGCGACCAGTTTGAAGTCGCTGGCGGTGGCGTCGAACGCCCGGCTGCCACTCTTAGCGATGCTTAGGTTGTTCTGGTCCTTGCGGAAGACCACCTGCTGCCCGAGCCCGCCCTTGGCATTCTTGTAGGTCAGCTCGAGGGCGTCCGTGCCATGCCACTGCGCAGCGATGACGGTGATCACCTCAGCGGGGATGAGACCGTCGATCCGTAGACCGGGCTTCAGCTCTTCAAGCTGCACGAATGAACCTCCTGGTTGATAGCCCACGCACGCTACCCAGAGGTGCCGACAGACTTGGCGAACTCCAGCTTATCTGTCAGTGGCGGCCACTAATCTTCTCGCGATCGGGTCGAGTCAGCAGGGGTCATGGAGCGAGAAGAACGTCAGCGCCTCAAGGGTGTCATTGATGAGGTGTCCGTGTGGCGCAAGCGCGCCTCCACTCTCGTCACAGAGCGACGAACAGTTGAGGCCGCTGCCGAGACCGCCGCCACGACTCTCCTCGAGCGGCTCGCCCCGCATACGAGCAGAGGCGGGACCGCTTGGCGCTGTCTCCAACTGTCCCCCGCAGACGTGGGCTTTGTGACCGCGCTCGCGAGGAGCGCCGCCCTTCCGGCGCAGTCTGCACTGGTCCGGCAAGGTATCGACGCGCTGACGGCTGACGCGGAGCGCCCACTTCGGGACGTCAAGCCTCTCTTCGGAGCTCGCAGGGTGTTCTCCGGCAAGACCCGCAAAGGCACTGCTGAAGAGGCCGCGACGTACCTCGTGGGCCTGCACGACTGGGTGACGGCGACGGGCCTACTCGGCAAGCTCGAGCGCACGGGGGCCCGGGCCGACAGGACGATCGCGAATGTTGCAGTGTCGGCGATCCTCGACGATGGCGTCGGTTTCGCGAAGAGGATCGCAAGCGGTGCTGAAATCCTGGTCCGGCACGAGCTCGGTTCGGCTGCGGACGCTGTGAACGCCATCGACCGCGCGCTGAAAACCGAGGGCGAGTTCCGTGCCGCAGTTATTTCTGCTGGCAATGCTGTGCGGCAAGCAGAGGCGCGCAAGCTGGTTGCCGAAATGCCCGTCGAACGTCTCAAAGAGGCCACGAGCGGCCAGCTGCGCATCAGCGCGCTGACCGGAGCCGGCATTCGCAACATTCAGCAGGTCCTTGACCAGGGTGGGCGCATCTTCTCCCTCCCCGGCGTCGGCGAGACCACGGGAAACCGGATGGTCGGCGCGGCTAGGACCATATGGCAGACCACGGTCGATGAGATGCCGATCCGAATCGACATCAAGCACCGGTCCCCAGCCACATTCAAGCTTTTGACGACCATGCGCGCCTGGGACACAGCCCGATCGATCAGAAGCGCCACCACCGACCTAGCCGCGTCCGACTCCTTACGCCCGCTCCTGCAGTCGTTGGACTCAAGGACGTCGCACGCCGTCATCGTGCCCGAGAAGAGCTCGCTCGCGGAGCTACGCGACGCGATCACCCGTGTTCGCCACCGAGCGTCGCTCCTCCACGGACGTGGCGGCTCAGCGGCCGACGACCCATGGGACGACTTCATCGCGCGGCCAGCCGACTACTACGCGATGCTCTCAGAACTGGGCTTTTTGTCAGAGGACCAGGAGAAGATCCAAGGTGACCTTCCCGCCGAGATCGTGCAGGCCATCCGCGATCTCAAACTCGAAACGACACACCTCAAGGCGTCCCTGCGCGGTTACCAGTCCTTCGGTGCCCGCTTCGCGATTGTCCAGCGCAAGGTGATCATCGGCGACGAGATGGGCCTAGGCAAGACGATCGAGGCGGTCGCCGTCCTCACCCACCTGAGGGCCAAGGGCTCCCACCACTTCCTCGTCGTGTGCCCCGCCGCGGTCGTAACCAACTGGGTCCGCGAGGTCAGCGCGAAGTCCGACCTGAGGGCCTATCGGCTGCACGCGGTGGGCCGCGACAGTTCACTTACCTCATGGATCCGGAACGGCGGCGTCGCCATCACAACATACGACAGCCTGGGCTGGCTGGAAGGTCAGATCCCGGCCCGCGCCAAACCGTCGTGCTTGATCCTCGACGAGGCCCACTACATCAAGAACCCCGCTGCACAGCGCACCCGACGGGCAACCGCACTGATTGAGAACTGCGAGCGCTCAATCCTTTTGACTGGAACACCGCTCGAGAACCGCATCGACGAGTTCCGCAACCTTGTCGGCTACCTCCGCCCAGACCTGACGATCAGCGCGACCGAGTACGCACCACGCCAGTTCCGCAAACAGGTCGCGCCTGCGTATCTGCGACGCAACCAGGAGGACGTGCTCACCGAACTACCTGCGCTCGTCGAAGTCGACGAATGGATGCCACTGTCCGATGCCGATCAGCAGCAGTACCGAGTGGCCGTCGCGCAGGGAAACTTCATGGCAATGCGTCAGGCAGCCATGCGGGCAGGCGACAGGTCACAAAAGATGCAGCGGCTCCTCGACATCGTCGAGGAGGCCGAGGACAACGAGCGCAGAGTGCTGGTCTTCTCACACTTCCGCGACGTTCTCGATGAGGTCGCCGCCGCACTGCCCGGCAAAGTGTTCGGTCCGCTGACGGGTTCTGTTCCTGCAGCGAAGCGACAGAACATGGTGGACGCGTTCTCTATGGCACCTCACGGAGCCGCGTTGGTGGCTCAGATCGTCGCCGGCGGCGTCGGCCTCAACATCCAGTCGGCTTCAGTCGTTGTGATCTGCGAGCCCCAGCTCAAGCCAACCACCGAGTGGCAGGCGATTGCGCGCTCGCGCCGCATGGGACAGCTCGAGTCGGTTCAAGTGCACCGCCTCCTCTCAGAGGATGGGGTGGACCGGCGGATCACGGAGATCCTGGCCCGCAAGAGCGAGCTATTCGCCGAGTTCGCCCGAGTTTCCGAGACTGCTGGCAGTGCTCCGGAAGCCTTCGACATCTCCGATGCAGAGATCGCGCGGGAGATCGTGGCTGCGGAGCGAGAACGGCTCCTGGCTTCTAAGTAGCCAGGCAATTTCTGGGCGTTACGATTGTTCCCGCCAGGTTTGCCCCCCACGGTGTGCGGCCGGCTCATCCGTCTGCTCGCTGAACACGTGGATGGCGGTCTTTGCGATGGCGTTGCGCGCGTGCGTCCGCGAGGGCCTTGGCCAGCCGGTCCCCCTTAGGCGCGAAGATATACAGACGATTGTGGGACTGGCAGTAACTCAGCGTCTCCTTACTCACGATCTCCGGCTCGAAGCGCCCTTCGTCCTCGGGATCTATAGGCACCCACTTGATGATGATCCCGTCATCGTCGGTCTCCAGCGTCCCGAGCACGGTGTTCTTCATGTCCATCGCGTGCCGCACGTCGTAGATCACAGCGCGATCCCTCTCACGATTTCGTCCACCCTCAGCATCTTTCAGCTAGGAGCGCCCGCCCAATGATCGCAGCGACTTCCCAGTAGCGCCGCCCCGTGCTTGTCCATGTTCAAGAACCGCTCTAGGACGTCCGCACTGAGCTTCTCGAGCGGAGTCTTACTCGAACACGCAAACGATGCCACGGCTCTCTGCCGCAAACTCGTGCTTACTCGCTGGGGCTGTGGGGGTGGCCCGGTTACCAAACAGTTACCAAAGCCAGTCGACCGACCACAAGTGCGTCACCGTCAACTCGCCGGTGCAGGCTTCTGACCTGCGAAAACGTCTTGTGGGCCCCGTGGGACTCGAACCCACAACCTACGGATTAAAAGTCCGCAGCTCTGCCAATTGAGCTAGAGGCCCGGGGGATCAGGGATTTAGTCGGGACTTCCCTAGGGAAAATCGATCGCAGTGACCCCGGCGGTGACAGGGTACCGGGCAGCGAACCGCGCAGCGGCGACGGCGTAGCGGTACCGCACCAGATGGCCAAGGATCGCAGCCCATGGCGTCGGGCGCGCTTCGGGTGAGCTCGGCGTGCCTCTGTTCTGCTACGCGAGCAGCTGACCGCCCGCGTGCGCCGGTCGTGCAGACGGTGCACGCGGACGCCGACGGCGTCACCGTGCACGTCGTGAAGTCCCGCGAGGGGCTGAAGACGAGGCCGACCGCCTCGAGCGCGCAGCGCTGACCCATCACGGCCCGCGTTCCCGGAACCTGGGGGATGCGGGCCGTACCCATGCCCGCGCGCCCACGCCCACGAGAGGCCGCGCCGGAGCAGCCGCCCGGGGCGGGGCGGTCAGCCGACCATCTGCTCCACGGTGAAGCACGTCAGGACCGCGCTCGCCTGAAGGTTCGGGTCCGAGCTCGTGCGCGCTTCGTACAGGTTCTGCCACAGGCCGAGGACGTCGTTGGCCAGCTGCTGGCCCTCGCTGGGGGAGTAGTCGGCGAACCGTTCGGCGATGTTCTCCTCCAGCTGCTGGGCGGTGGTGATCTTCCCGCGCACGCCATCGCAGGCGATGCTGACCAGGTTCGAGCGGACCTCGTCCGGGGTGGCCTCGTACATCTGGTGCAGGTTCGTCATCGACTGCGACCACAGGGTCTCGTTGTCCAGCTTCGGGGCGGTGTCCCGGATGACTCCCTCAGCGACCCCCGCCTCGGACGCCAGGTGGGTCACGTCGCCGGCGGTGAGCTCCAGCGTGCCCCGTGAGCTCCCGACGACGGTGCCCACCTCCCGCACGGCCGCCTGCGCGACCTCGACCTTGCCGCCGCCGCACGCCGCGGCGGTGACAGCCACCACCAGGAAACCACCTATCAACGCCTGCCCGCACCGTCGACCGATCATGAGCCGTCCCCTTACCCGACTTCGTTGCCTGCCTTTGCTGTCCCCTGCCGTCCCGAAGACCCGCGCCAGTGCACACGGTTCCGTCCACCGCTGATGCACCGCCCTCGACTGTGCCCCCGACTGCGGCGGTCGCGGGCCCGCCGTTTTGCGTAGCCGTGCCGGTGTTGTCCTGCGGTGTCTGGACGAATCGGGCCTGGGGCGAACGGTCCCCGCGCATGCGCTACAACGCCCACACCGACACCACGCCCGCCCCGCAGGACCTGGACACGGTGGCGGGGCAGGCAGCGGAGGAGAGGACAACTCGCATCATGCCCGGCACAGTCCGCGAAGTGGACCGTGCCGCGTTCCAGCCGGTGCGCAATCACGTTCCATACATGGGCCAAGGGCGTCCCACCGCACAGGAATGCCGCCGCTCGCGTACGAGGTAAACGCCCGCGTCAGAACTAAATCCCTGATCCCCCAGAGGCCCGGGGGTTCCACGCTTCAATCCACCCAAGCCCTCCACGGAACCCTGCACGGAAGTATGCCGCACCCCTCGAGGGTGCCTGGCGTGGGTCATCCCTTCGGCTCGACCTGTCATCTGCGTCCGCGATTTCGGTGACCCGGCGCACTCGTCGGCGGCTACTTTCTGCGCACCATGAACTCCTCCGCGCGCGCCCGCACCTTCACGCGCCTGCTCCCGATCGCTCTCGCCGCTGCGGCCGTGGGCGCCGTCGGTGTCGCTGCGGGCGGGGGATCCGCACAGGCCAGCCCGGTCCTGGCCGCGAACCTGCGCCTGATGGACCACGCCCGCATGGGTGCCAGCAACGGCCCGGTGCTGCACTCGATGGTGGCCCCGTCGCCGCCGGGCTTCGATGCGACCAAGCCCGTCTCCGACGCCGCACTGACCAGTCGCGCTGGGATCGGCCTGGACCGGTTCGGCACGCCCGTCGCCACGTCGGACCCCCTTGCCTCAGCCGACGTCACCCGGGGGACGTCCCGCCCGGCCGGGGCGGACAACCCCGCCTCGGGCGACCCCGTGCTCGGCACCTCCGCGGCGACCGTCCCGGCCGGCACCCCGCACATGACCAACTTGCTGTCCCAGCACGTCGAGCCGTCGTGCACCGGGACGGGCAGTGACGGCAAGCGGGTCCAGGTCGTCTACGCCTACGAGGCGGGCTCGGCCGACGACTTCGCCGGCAAGGAAGCGGTGATCCGCAACGAGATCGCGAACATCGACGACGTGTTCGCCGTGTCGTCCGCCGAGACCGGGGGCGGCCGACGCGTCCGCTGGGCGGCCGACACCGAGTGCGTGCCCCAGATCGCGGTCGTGCAGGTGCCTGCCGGTGCCATCCGCAACAGCACCAACGGATCCAGCGACTGGTCCGTCCTGAAGAGCTCGCTGGCCTCGCAGGGCCTCAACCGGGCCGACCGCAAGTACCTCGTCTTCGGCGACGCCCCTGCCGCCAACCCGGGCATCTGCGGGATCGGTGACCGGTACCTCGACGAGAGCCCGACCAACAACGACAACGACGACTACGCCGCGCAGTACGGCGCCGTGTACCAAGGCTGCTTCGCCGCGTTCCCGAACGACCAGACCAGCGCCGGGCACGAGCTCGTCCACACCCTCGGCGCGGTCCAGGGCGGCGCCCCGAACGCCTCGCAGTACGGGCACTGCACCGACGACGGCGACCTCATGTGCTACCCCGACGGGTCCAGCACACCGATGCGCCAGGTCTGCCCCACGGCCCACGAGCCCCTGCTCGACTGCAACCACGACGACTACTTCTCGACCAGCCCGGTGGCGGGGACCTACCTGGCGGACCACTGGAACGTCGCGAGCTCCTCCTACCTCGACACCGTCCCCGCGATGTCGCCCCCGCCGACTGGCGGGACCTCGGCCGCCGCCACGTCGTGGACGAGTGTGACCGCCACCGGGACGACCTCGGTCACCCTGTCCTCGGTGATGCGTGACTCGGTGTCGGCTCAGCCCGTCACGGGCGCACTCGTCACGGTGCAGCGCGCGCCGTACGGCTCCGCGTCGTACTCGGCTGCCGGCACCGCGGTCACGGACGCGAGCGGGAAGGTGTCGTACACCGCGTCGGCGTCGACGGCTGCCACCTACCGGTTCGCCTTTTCCGGCAACGACATCCACGCGGCCTCCACCTCGGGCCCGGTCATCGTCAAGGTGCCCACCAGGACCGCCCTGGTCGTCAAGTCCGGGTACCCCACCACGTTCTCCGGGAGCCTCGCCAACGCGGTCACCGGCAAGGCGCTGCCCACCGGCACGCCCGTGACCCTCAAGGTCAAGTGGTACGGCACGAGCACCTGGGCATCCGTCACGACCCTGCGGACCGACGCCTACGGCAAGGTCGCGTGGAGCTGGAACGCCTACCGAAACGGGTACTTCCAGCTCGTCCACGCCGGCGGCCCGTCCACCGTGTCCTCGGCCAGCGCCGCGCCGCTGGTGCGAATCCCGACCAAGGTCACCATGGCCGTGCGGTCGGGGCGGCCGGACGCCCTCTCCGGACGCCTGACGACCGGCGCCGGTGCGTCCATGAAGTACGTCTACGTCTCCCTCCAGTACCGCGCCTACGGCACCAGCACATGGCGCACCGGCACCCAGGTCCGCACGAGCAGCACCGGGACGGTGTCGTACTCCGTGCAGCCCCGGAAGCGGACGTACTACCGCTGGGTGTACGCCGGGACGTCCACCGGGTACCTCGGTGCCACGAGCGCGCAGGGGTACGTCTCCTACTGAGGCCGACTCGGGGCAACCCCGAGCGGGGTTCGTTCGTCACAGAGATATGAGGCGTCGGACGTCGACCAGGGTCGTCTCCCTCGTCGCCGCACTGGCGATCACGGGCGCCTCCACCGTGGCGACCGTCGCCGGTCCCGCCGGTCCCGCCGGCGCGGCCACGACACCGGGCACGACACCGGCCGCGGCACCGGGCCGCGTCACGGCGAGCGTCACGACCCCGGCGAGCCTCGCGCAGGCGGCCCTCGCCCGGATGACGCAGGCGCAGCGCGTCGGGCAGCTGTTCATGGTGGGGACGCCGGCCACCGGGCTGTCGACGGCCGCCGCCTCTGCCATCTCCACCTTCCACGTGGGCAACCTCATCCTGACCGGGCGCAGCTACGCCGGGACCACCCCGGTCCGCTACCTGGCTGCCACCGCCGACCGGCGCACGACGTCCACGGCGACGGCCGGGGTGCCTCTCCTCGTCGCGACCGACCAGGAGGGCGGCGCCGTACAGGTGTTGCAGGGCAGCGGCTTCACGCGCATTCCCACCGCCCTGACCCAGGGCACCTGGGCCGATACGACGCTCACCGCGTCCGCGGCCTCGTGGGGGCTCCAGCTGGCGCGGGCGGGCGTCAACCTCAACCTCGCGCCGGTCATGGACACCGTCCCCGCGACCCTGGGCACGCGGAACCCGCCCATCGGCTACTGGTACCGCGAGTACGGCCACACCCCGACAGTGGTCGCCACCAAGGGCAGCGACGTCGTCCGCGGTGAGCGCAGCGCCGGGCTGGCGGTGACCGCCAAGCACTTCCCCGGTCTGGGGCACGTCACCGCCAACACCGACACGTCGGCCGGCGTGACCGACACGGTCACGACGCGCACCTCCGCCGACATCGCCCCGTTCCGCGCCGCCATCGCCGCAGGGGCGCCCGTGGTCATGGTGTCGCTGGCGGTGTACTCCCGGATCGACGCGAGCCACCCGGCCGTGTTCTCGCCCACCGTCATCACCGGGATGATCCGGGGCGACCTCGGCTTCAAGGGCATCGTGGTCAGCGACGACCTCGGCAACGCCAAGCAGGTCGCGGCCTGGTCGCCCGGCACGCGCGCGGTCGCCTTCATCGCCGCCGGCGGTGACGTCGTCCTGACGGTCATCGCCTCCGTGCTGCCCACCATGGTCGCCGCGGTGAACGCGAGGGCCACGACCGACCCGGTGTTCCGGGCGAAGGTCGACGCGGCGGCGTACCGCGTCCTGCTCGCCAAGGCGACCTACGGCCTGCTCGCGCCCCGCCTGGCCACCGACGGCGTGCTCGGTCCCCTGACCGTCTCCGCCCTGCAGCGCTGGCTGCGGGTGACGGTCACCGGAACCCTGGGATCGACCACCGTCCGCGCCCTCCAGGCGCGCGTGGGCACGACGGCGGACGGCCTCTGGGGCCCGGCCTCGATGGCCGCCCTGCAGTCCTACCTCGGGATCGCCCGCGACGGCGCCGGCACGTGGAACGCCAGGACGGTCAACGCCGGGCAGGCCTACCTCAACACCCAGCTCTGAGGTCCCGAGGCTGGTCCGACCCCAAGTCCGTCCCAAGTGGTGCGCAAGTGCCCGGTCGCACGCTGGTTCACGACCAGCACCGCACCCTCGAAGGACGAACCCATGTCTCGCTTGCTCCACCGCCTCGGCCGAGGCGCCGCACTCCACCCCTGGCGGACGATCTCCGCCTGGCTCGTCGTGGCGGCTGCCGTCGCCGGGCTCGCCGCCGCGTTCGGTGGCACCCCGCACGACGACTACGACGTACCGGGTGCGCGTGCCCAGGTCGGCGTCGACCAGCTCCGCGCGCACCAACCGGGCGCCGGGAACACCTCGGCGCGGGTCGTCGTGCACGACCGCCGCGGCGCCGACGTCGACCCCGCGACCATGGGTGCTCTTGCCGCGCGCCTGCAGCGCCTGCCGCACGTCGTCACGGTCCAACCGGCCGTGGCATCAGCCGACGGCGACACGTCGTTGCTCACGGTCGGGTACGACGCGCCCGTCACCGACACCGACCTCATGGGTCACCTCGAGCCGCTCGACGCAGCCGTCGCACCCACCCGCGCGACCGGCCTGCAGGTCGAGCTCGGCGGTGAGCTGCCCGAGAGCGCTGTGGCCCCGATGCAGGGGCGTGGCGAGCTCATCGGCATCGTCGCGGCCCTGGTGGTCCTCGTCTTCGCGTTCGGGTCCGTGGTGGGCGCCGGGCTGCCCATCGGCGCCGCGCTCGTCGGGCTCGGCATCGGCAGCGCGGGCATCACGCTGCTGGCCGCCGCCACCGACGTGAGCACCGCCGCACCGATGGTCGCCACCATGGTCGGCCTCGGCGTGGGGATCGACTACGCACTGCTGCTCGTCACCCGCCATGTGGAGTACCTGCGGCAGGGGCTGCCGGTGGTCGAGGCCGCGGGCCGCGCGAGTGCCACGGCCGGCCGGTCCGTCGTCTTCGCCGCCAGCACCGTGCTCGTCTCGCTGATGGGGCTGCGCCTGGCCGGCCTCCCGGTCTACAGCTCCTTCGGGTTCGCCACCGCGATCGCCGTCGTGGCCGTGGCCGCCGCGTCGTTGACGCTCGTGCCCGCTCTGGCACGGTTCGCCGGGCTGCGGCTGCTGCCGCGGCGCGAGCGGCCGAGCCGCAGGCGTCGGGCGGTCACGTCCCTCACCACCGCCCACGGTGGCGGCACCGGGGCCACCGCCCCCGCCGTCGCCGGCCGAACGGGCACGACGGGGCGCGCACCGCTGACCGCGCGCTGGGC
>NZ_JBFRFA010000035.1:0-40277 GCF_052114585.1 Pedococcus sp. 2YAF34 | reverse complement strand
CCCTCACGGCGGCTGGTCGGCGCAGCCGGCGCGGAGGGCGCGGTCGCGCGGCTGGGTGCGTCGTCCGGTCGCAGGGCCAGCGGCGAGTCACCGATGGTGCCCCCCGCGCGGCGCGGCAGGGTCAGCCGGAAGCAGGAGCCCTGGCCCGGTTCGCCCCAGGCCTGCAGCCAGCCGTCGTGCAGGCGGGCGTCCTCCAGGGAGATGGCCAGGCCCAGGCCGGTGCCGCCCGTGGTGCGCGCCCGGGCAGGGTCGGCGCGCCAGAACCGGTTGAACACCAAGGCGGCCTCCCCGGGGCGCAGCCCGACGCCGTGGTCGCGCACGGTCACGGCGACGGCGGTGTCGTTGCCGGCCACGTGGATCTCGACCGGCCGACCGTCGCCGTGCTCGACGGCGTTGACCACGAGGTTGCGCAGGATCCGCTCGACGCGCCGCGGGTCCATGTCGGCCTGGCAGGACCCGGTCGCCTCGACGGTGATGGTGCTCCCCCACCGCTCGGCCAGCGGCTGGGCCGACTGCACCGCACGGGCGACGGTGTCGCGCAGGTCGATGAGGTCGACGTCGAGCGCGGCTGCACCGGCATCGAACCGGCTGATCTCGAGCAGGTCGGCCAGCAGCTCCTCGAACCGGTCGAGCTCGTTGTGCAGCAGCTCGGCCGACCGCGAGACCGTGGGGTCGAAGTCGCGGCGGGAGTCGTGGATCAGGTCGGCCGCCATGCGGATGGTCGTCAACGGGGTCCGCAGCTCGTGGGAGACGTCGGAGACGAACCGCTGCTGCACCCGCGAGAGCCCCTCGAGCTGGCGGATCTGGGTCTGCAGGCTGTCGGCCATCTCGTTGAAAGACGCCGCGAGTCGCGCGAGGTCGTCCTCGCCGCGGGCGCGCATCCGCTCGTTGAGCCGGCCGGAGGAGAGCCGCTCGGCGACGACGGCCGCGCGGCGGACCGGGTTCACGACCTGCCTCGTCACGACGTACGCGATGGCGCCCACCAGGGCCACGAGGGCGAAGCCGCCGATCGCGAAGGTACGGGTGATGAGGTTGAGCGTCGCCTGCTCACGCTGCATGGGGAACACGACGTAGAGGTCGTACTTGCCAGCGACCGGCAGCTCGACCTGCGAGCCCACGAGGACCGCCGGCACCTGCTGGTCGGTCTGGGGATCGGTGATCCCGATCAGGGTGACCTGCTGGCGGCGCGGGTCGGCCTTGATCGCCTGGCGCATCTCGGCCGGGATGCTGGAGAGCCCGACCGCCCCGCTGAGGACGGTCTGCACCGTCTGCACTGAGGTGTTGCCGAGGCTGCGGGCGAAGACGAGGTAGCGCTCGTTGTCGCCGCCGGGTGCCGCCACGCTCTTGATCGTCTGCTGCGCAAGGAGGTTGAGGCCCGCCTGGCTGCTCTGGTCGCTCTCGTCGAAGCGGTCCTGCACCTGGCTGGTCAGCCGCGAGGTCTCCAGCTGGGCCGTGGTCATGCGGTCCTGCTCCAGGCCGTCGGAGATGGAGGAGTACAGGTAGGAGCCGAGGCCGAGGACCACGAGCAGGCCCAGGAGCATGGTCGTGGCGACGACCCGCACCTGCAGCGACGCGCGCCACGCGTGCACGACCCACCGCAGCCCTGTGGTGAGCCACCGGCGCGCGAGGCGGAGCAGGCGGCGTACCGCGCGCAGCACCTCGTGGCGGTCGGAAGGCCACCGCGGGGAGGACGTGCCCGGGGTGGACATCGTCAGCTCGGGCCGGCCTTGTAGCCGACTCCACGGACGGTGACGACGATCTCCGGGTGCTCGGGGTCGTGCTCGATCTTGGAGCGCAGGCGCTGCACGTGGACGTTGACCAGTCGCGTGTCGCCGGCGTGCCGGTAGCCCCACACCTGCTCGAGCAGCACCTCACGGGTGAAGACCTGCCAGGGCTTGCGCGCCAGGGCGAC
Organism: Pedococcus sp. 2YAF34; assembly: GCF_052114585.1. Classification (NCBI taxonomy): domain Bacteria; kingdom Bacillati; phylum Actinomycetota; class Actinomycetes; order Micrococcales; family Intrasporangiaceae; genus Pedococcus; species Pedococcus sp. 2YAF34. Next base: position 38,365 of record NZ_JBFRFA010000035.1, on the reverse strand, counting down.
GAGGAGGTCGAACTCCAGCGGCGTGAGCGACAGCGGCTCTCCCCCGCGCTTCACGGAGTGGCCGGCGACGTCGATCGACAGATCGCCGATCTCGAGGCGCTCTGGCTCCGGCTCGTTGTCGCGCCGCAGCCGGGCGCGGATGCGGGCGATGAGCTCCTGCGGCTTGAACGGCTTCACGACGTAGTCGTCGGCGCCTGACTCGAGACCGACCACGACGTCGACGGTGTCGGTCCGCGCGGTGAGCATGACGATCGGGACGCCGGACTCGGCGCGGATGCGGCGGCACACCTCCATGCCGTCGAGGCCGGGCAGCATCACGTCGAGCAGGACGAGGTCGGGCTTGGCGTCCCGGAAGGCGCCGAGCGCGTTGCCTCCGTCGGCGACGTGGGAGACCTCGAGGCCCTCGTTGCGCAGGACGATGCCGAGCATCTCCGCCAACGCCAGATCGTCGTCGACGATCAGTACGCGACCCTTCACCTGCGTCAGCCCTCTCCCTGCAGTGCGTAAAGATTCCCTCACGAATCATCACACACCGGGGCCGCCGAACCGGTGATGCTTCCGTGACGGCGCGGCAGTCGAAGGCAAAGGTCGCTTGTGGTTTCGTCCGTTTGGACGATTCCGCTGGCCACCGATCGGACCCCACACTGATGCGCCGGGGGGCACGCAAGCACAGACGAGGATCGGGAGCAGACAGTGGTTCACAGGCGGAGCGCCCGGTCCGGCGACCCCTCCGACGCCGGAGCATCAGCGGTGGAGTTCGCGCTGGTGATGCCCGTCCTCTTCGTGCTCCTCTTCGGAATCATCGACTACGGTTTACTTTTCAACGACCTGATCGGACTGCGGCAGGGTGCGCGCGAAGCCGCACGACAGGGGGTGGTGCAGCAATTCGACCTCAGTTGCACTACGGGCACCGCCATGGACAAGATCGCATGCTCCACGCGAAGAGCTTCCGAAAGCACGCTCGGCACCTCTCCAGTCAGGGTGCGCGTCCTGACGCCAGATGGGTGGGTGCAGGGCGGCAGACTCGTGGTGTGCGCCCAAGTGAAGGAACGGAGCCTCACCGGAATGGTCCCCTTCCCCAGCAAGCCGCTCCAAACTCGCACGATCATGTCGATAGAGAACGTAACGACGTCGCCATCTCCTCTCGCATATTTGTCCGACGCGGCTCCGGATGGCGGAGATTGGGACCCCTCATGGTGCTAAATAGAAGTAAAATCCTTCGGGCTCGCGGTGAGCGCGGGGCCGTTGCGGTCGTGGTCGCAATAGTGACGATGTTCGTACTCCTCTTCAGCGCCGCCATCGTCGTCGACCTCGGCAATGCTCGTGCCGTAAGGCGAGAATCGCAGAATTCCGCCGACGCGGCGGCCCTGGCCGCAGCTAACGCCCTCTATCCCTTTCCCGCCAGCAACTCTTGCAAAGCCGGATCACAAGCTTCGCCGTGCTTCACTGACGCGGTGAGGGCCGTGAAGGACTATGCCCTTTGGAATTTCAGGGTGGCAACCAACGATTCGGGCTGGTCGAGCTGCGACGCGCCGATAGCACCGGCAATTGCCCCGTCAGGCGAGAACTGCATCACGTTCGATAAAGCAGTGTCACCAACGACGGTGTCCGTCGTCATCCCTGTCAAGGACTCTCCAGGCTTTTTTGGTGGATTCACAGGAAAGACGAAGATCCCCGTATCCAGCAACGCTAGCGCGAGGGTGCACGTTGAATTCAAGTGTTCCCTCTGTTTCATGGGAAGCATTAACGCCGGCAATGGAGACTTCACGGTAAACGGTGGAGGGATAGCCATCAACGGGAGCGCCAACGTCGGCAGTGCACAGCAGGCGAACTGGTCGGGCGCCTTCATTGGGGTTGTGGCTGGCACCAATGGCGGGAAGTGGACGCCGACAGCTAATCAGATTCCCTCCTTCTCAGACCCCCTCGCATCCTTACACCTCCCACTGGACACCACGGGGTTGTCCTCGTTTTCAGACCCCTGCTCAAGCGGACCGGGAATATATACGGCCAAGGTTGAGATCGGCAAATGCATCCTCCAACCAGGCCTCTACGTCATCTCGAACACATGGAGTATGAAGAATAAAAGCGAGCTCGACGGGACTTCCGGAGTGACGCTCTACTTCAAGGGGCCCAACGGCCAGATCGACATGAAGAACGGCGATCTCAACATCGTCGGACAGAAGGCGGCGGGACCGCTTCAGCGCTACGCAATCATCTATGATCGAGACAATCCCAACCCGGTTTCTCTTCAGGGAAATGGTACGAGCACCATCGATGGTATCCTTTACGCCCCCGCATCGGCACTTGACTTTAATGGTGGGTCCACCTGGACCATTAACGGCGGACCGGTAGTGGCCAAGGGGGTAGTCATGGCAAATGGCACAAAATCGGGGATCACGATCAACAACCCCGTGGACCCGACCGTGACGAAGATCCGGCAGTACCTGAGTCGATAAGTAGGGGGCGTCGCCTCGGGTGCTGCAGTAGGGCGACTCGAGCACCCTTCGAGACTAACAGTCGTCGCACGTGGAAGCGAACAATAGTGGCATTGCCGTCCGTGCGATCGGTCTCAACAGGCCGGTTGCCACCCAAACCTTTTCAGCTGTATGCACGCCAATAGGAGTTATCGCAAGTCAGCCCAGACGCGTTCGAACGGCGACGATTTCCTGCCCGCCGCGCATTGAAGTGCGTTCTTCGAGAGCGTTATCCGCGCCCATGAGGCAAGTAAGGCATGGGGGCAGAGTTTAGCCTCGCTGCATCTGCGACATTTGGATCGAATCCTTCGGTTCGTCTCCTACGCGACATCGGGACTTGACATCAGACCTGCGTCGATCGCTGGGGAAATACAACCTACTCCACCAGCCGCACCGGGTCGCCTGCGATGCTGGCTGTCCAGGACGTGGTGTCGGCTGGGGTGGAGCCCGAACCATAGAAGAACTCCAGGCGCAACCAACACCCGGTCGGGGACGAGTCCGCGCACGAGTAGTCGGTGGGGATCTGGACGTTGACGTCCTGCCACTTGCCGTTGTAGCTCGAGTTCACGCTGATCGTGCAGTTGCCGAGGGCGCCTGACTGCACCCCTGAGCCCGTGCAGGAGGTAAACGTGTCGCCGACCTCGGCGGGGGGCATGACCTGGACCGTGCTGCCCGACGTGGCGCCGTCGCCGATGTCGAACAGGCGCACGGTGAAGAGCTGGCCCCGCGCGCCGCTGGGCACCCTGGCCAGGTAGAACTTCGTCCGCCCTGCGGGGGTGTTCGCGTACATCGCCATCTTCGCGTACCCAGCGATGGCGATCCCGTCGTCGCCGGACGGGCTCTCGCTGTAGGCGCGCAGGCTGAACCTGTTGTGACCACTGGCGGCGTCGTTGCCCACACCGTTGGTCTTCACCTGCACGAGGTAGGTCCCAGGCGCCACCCCTCCGGTCACCGTGCACAACGGCTTCCAGCGACGGAAGGTGTCCGCGACGGCCGCGTTGAAGGACGGGCTCGTCGTGTCCAACGCGCCGGCCAGCGGCCCGTTGAAGCCGGGGTACGTTCGCTGGCACCCTGGGAGCACTGGGAAGCTCAGCGGGTCCCACGGGTTGACGCTGGGGCCGCGTACGGTGAACTGGGTCTGGACCTCACCCGTGCCGCTGAACCTGACGTCGCCCGTGCACACCCCTGAGGTGGAGCCGGCCTTGTACCGGGTGTCCGGGTCGGGCACGACGGTCTTGTCCGGCGTGAGGGACGCCGCGCCGGAGAGGTTGGTGTCGCAGGTGTCACCGACCGCGATCAGGGCAGGGTCGAACGCCTCGATCGTCAGGGAGGCCAAGGGCTTGGTCACCGTGACGCTGTAGAAGTAGCCGTTCGGGTCGAAGTCCGTGTTGCTCGCCATGGAGTTCTGGTAGGCGTCACCATTGGCCTTCGGCGCTTGGGGCGAGCCGACATTCGCCCAGAACTGCGCGGTGCCGTTGCAGTTCGCGCTGCGGTGTCCAGCCGGATACGGGTCGTCCCCGTACCCGTTGCACGGGCTGCCCATGGGGACAGGCCCGGCGTAGTCCGCCACCGCAGTTCTGGTGATGGTGGTCTGAGGCAGACCCATGAGCCACCCGAACTGGTTCTGCACGGTGCGCGAGACGGTCACCCGGAGCCGAGTCGGACGTCCGTCGATTGCCGACGTGACAGTGGTGTTGCCCGCTGCAGCGAAGTTGTTCCGTGCAGCCAGGGTCTGTGCGGTCGAAAACGCCGAGGCACTGTCGCCGGGCAGGTAGGGCACCCCGCCCAGGGCAGCCGCGTCGGCCGCACGCTGGGCGCGCTGCCCCGTGAAGTACCAGTTGCCGACGTCCACAGCGAAGGCGCAGAAGGCGAGGAGCACCGTGAGCATGATGCCGACCATCACCGCGACGTACCCGTTCTCGGAGGACTGTCGCGTGCGCCGAAGTCGGCCGATGACTCGTTGCCACGGCATCATGGCTTGCATCCGCTCAGCGCAGGAAATGGTTCGAGGTTCATGGCCGAGGCCTCCGCAATCGTGGTGGTTCCCATGACTCCCGTGAGGGCAGGGTGGGTGACCTTCGCGTACACGCCGACTCTGTCCGGTGGACCCCCGGCAGCGAGCGTGCAGGCGTTCTGTGAGGTCGCTGGCCAGGTGTCGCTCAGTGGCACGAACTTGGCCGTCCCCGAGTCCCAGCGAAACTTCACACACACCGAGCAGTCGCCGAAGTCAGTTCTGCCAGAGGGGAAGTCGTTGGTGGCGTTTGCCTTGTACACCCACAGCTCTTGAATCGCAGTGGGGCTCATGACGCCGCCCTTGCGTTGCACCTCGTCCGCCGCCATCTGCGCAAAGGTCACGTTGCGCGGGGTTGCCGAGGCGATGCGGACGCCGGCCCGGATCATGGCCTGGGTGCCAAGGTAGTCCTTGAACAACATCCCGAGCTCCATGATGCCGAAGAGCAGCGCGAACACGACTGGTGTGACGATCGCCGCCTCGACCATGGTGGCCCCGCGCTCGCCGCGACGACCCGTCACCCGCCTCACGGCTTGCACGGCCCGGCCTGGTCGTAGGGCTCGATCCGCATGACGGTCGACTCCGTCAGCCGCTGGTTCTGGAAGAACCACCCGAGCCGGGACGGGTACCGGTACTGGACGTAGACGCCGACGTCGTCCTGGGAGCCAGCGCACGCGTTCTGCGACGACGCCGCCCAACCTGACGGGCCGTCGGCGACCAGAGCCGAGCCCGATCCGACGTACTTCGCGCACACCGAGCACGACGCAAAGCTCCCGGAGTCGGGCAGGCCGGTGGTTGGGTTGGCCTTGAAGATCCACACCGCGGTCACTCGGGACAGGTCCATGCTGTTACCGAGCGTCGACGCGACCTGGTCAGCGCCGGCCGCGCCGAACGTCGCCTGGCGAGGCATCGACGATGCCATGCGGGCACCTGCCCGTGAGGCTGACGAGACCACGAGGGCATCCCGGTAGAGGAAAGACGTCTCCACGACGCCGTAGATGATCGTGAGCAGAAGCATCGACACCAGGGCCGTCTCCACAGCAACAGAGCCCCGCTCACCCGATCGCCTCTCGTGCAACCGATGACTCCCCACAGCGTCCCCCGCTCCCGAAACTTGACCAAATCTTTAAACTTCGTCCGGCGTGGGCGGTAGCAAGGCGCGCAAAGTAGGGAGGATGAACCCGAGAATCTGACCGAAAGGCTGAGGACAAATCGGCACATCGGCCCCAACTGTGTCTCGGTTAACCGACCAGGAAAGCGCCGTCCACGAACGCCGATGACGAGGTGTTGACCAGCGCCCGGTCACGCAGGAGCGCAGCGCCCCCTGTCCTGGCGCGGAATGTTGGATGGTCGAGACGAACTGGCAGCGCTGCCAGAGAAGCTCGCGAGCAAGCTGGTTACAGGCGCGCCTGCGCGTGATGCGAGGCAGAGACCGCTGATTCATCACCACCTCGGCCGTGGCCGGTCTGCCGCCGCTCGCAGCACCGAGGCAGATCCGGCGAGGCTGACGAGAGCTTGCTCAGCGCTGCTGGGCTGCAGGGATGACCTGGACGCGGGGGACGCAGGCATATCGCCGGCGCACTTCGGCGGCGCTGCGGTCACTCAACACAGCCGGCTCCCGAGCAGCCGCGAGGAGTGCGCAGTCCTCCCCCACATCGAGCGGCGACTGCGGAGTGCGGACCTGGGTCACTCGCACATGGTAGAAGTCGAGAAGAACACGCCCGATGGTGTCGTCGCCCACTGCGCCGAGCCACACAATTTGGGCCTTCTCAGCTCCCGGCGATGTGACGGCATCGAGAACCAGTGGACCACGAACGGTGGACCAGGCGCCGGCGAACGCGGCCGCTGGGCTGACGGCGGCGCATGTCAGCAGCAGGCCGCCCACTAACCCTGCCACGCGACGCCCCGCGGTGATGGGCAACGACGAGCGTCGCTTCCCTGCCCAGGCCCACGCCCGGACAATGGTCAGCGCGAGTGGAGTGAGCCCTAGGGCTGCAGAGTGCCACATCAGTTTGCTCGGGTAGTAATCCGACAGGGGGATGCCCACCCTCACGGCAACGTAGATCGCCGTGAGGCCGGGGAGCAGCACCATGCCAAGCAGGGTCAGGAAAGCTGGGTCGTGGCGCCGCCTGACAGCCATGCCGAGGGCGCACGCGACCCCGACGACCAGGAGTGGGACGGGGACGGGCGCCTCCACGCCCGAGTCAGTTGCATGCTGGATGCCGATGACGGTGAAGACAGCCATCAGGGCCGGGAGGGCTGCCGCCGCGCCGACCAGGCAGACCCCGGCGCACCGGCTCCGCGCCCCCGGGGTCCCACGACGAAGAACGGGCCAAGCCACATAGAAGAGCGCGAGCCCGCAACCGGGTAGCAGCAGTTGCCAGCTGTGCGCGCACACGACCGCGCCAGCCACCGTCACGAGGATGGCGTTGAGGCGGCGCCCTTCGTCGAGGGTCAACACCTCTCGTGCGACCACAGCCAGGACTATCGCGCCGACGTAGGAGTTCTCAAAGCCGAGCGCTTGGTAGACACCGAGGAACGGGGCCAAGAGAATCACTGCTCCAGCACCCAAGCCAGTTACCTGCGCTTGCCGCCCAGATGCTCCATGTCTTCGCGCCGCGGCCACGGTCAGCGACGCGGTCGCCAGGCTCAGCAGAGCCGGAAGGCACCAAGCCGCCGTGGACATCAGGTCGACCAGCGAGCGGAGGCCGGCCGCGTCGTCGTGACCGCCGCTCGCTGACCACATTGTCGTGATGACCGTGTGCCACGCGCGCGGGTAAGGCTGTGTCGAGTAGTCAAGGCTGCCCTGAGCCTGCTCATCTGCCACAAAGAGCAGGTGGCGCACGTGGTCGCCGCCGAGGAACCATTCGGCTCGCTCTCCCAGCGGCAGCATCCTCACGCCAAGCGCGTAGGCGGCAATGACGAGCCCGGGAACGGCTGGCAGCAACCCCGCGTCGCGCCTCCCACCGCGCCTCGGGGTCCTGACGGCAACAGTGCCGACGGCCACCGCCACCAACACCACCAACCCGCACAACGACGCCGCGCGACTGGAAAGGGGACGCACGCCCGCCCGGGCGCACGCGACACCCAAGGCAGCAGCGCAGGCGGTCACGCCGACAAAGGCCACCGGCAACGCGTCCACTATTCCTGCGAGACGCTGCCGCCACGACGGCCGGATCCGGTCGCGCGCGTGCGTGGTCATGGCTCGGAGGGTAGACGAGCCGCGGCCCAACGGCGCCCATTCGTCGTCCGTTCGGCCGACGTGCGGATGGCCGTTCGTGTCGATCGCCGTCCCGCCTCTGCCGCTCTGGTTACGGCATCCCTATCGTCGCACCGAGAAGGAGCTCGATATGCGAAGGGGGAACTGCGTGGCCGCCACGCCACTGCTGATCGGGGCCGCCCCGCCACGGGCCCCCCTGCGCCGGCTCGACCCGACGGTCGTGCGCTTCGCCTGTGTCGGCGTCGGCAGCACCGTCGTGCACCTCGGACTCTTCGCCGCACTCCTGCACCTGCTGCCGACCAGCCAGACGGCCAACCTCGGGGCCCTCCTGGCGGCCACCATCGCCAACACCGCGGCCAACCGCCGGTTCACGTTCGGGGTCACCAGCACGACCGCCGCGGTCCGCCAGCACCTGCAGTCGCTCGGCCTCTTCGCCCTGACCTGGGGGCTGTCGGCCGGCGCCCTGTGGCTCCTGCACGCGTGGGCGACCCAGCCCCCGGCGCTGGTGCAGACCGTCGTGGTCGGCGGTTCCATGGTCGGCTCGACCGTGGTGCGCTACGTCGCGATGCGCACCTGGATCTTCGCCGCCCGCTGACACGGCGATGCCGCCCGCCCCGGTGGGGCGAGCGGCATCCGTGCTGACGGTGCCGTGAGGTGGAACCTCAGTAGCGGTAGTGCTCCGACTTGTAGGGGCCGGCGACGTCGACCCCGATGTAGGCGGCCTGCTCCTTGGTCAGCTCGGTGAGCTTGGCGCCGAGGGCGTCCAGGTGCAGGCGGGCAACCTTCTCATCGAGGTGCTTGGGGAGCACGTAGACCTGCTTGGCGTAGTCGTCGTTCTTCGTGAACAGCTCGATCTGGGCGATCGTCTGGTTGGCGAAGGAGTTGGACATGACGAAGCTCGGGTGGCCCGTCGCGTTGCCGAGGTTCATCAGGCGACCCTCGGAGAGCACGATGATCGAGTTGCCGTTGTCGAACGTCCACTCGTGGACCTGCGGCTTGATCTGGGTCTTGGTGACGCCGGGGACCTTGGCCAGGCCGGCCATGTCGATCTCGTTGTCGAAGTGGCCGATGTTGGACACGATCGCCTTGTTCTTCATCTGCGTCATGTGCTCGGCGGTGATGATGTTGAAGTTGCCGGTGGTGGTGACGAAGATGTCGGCGATGTCGAGCACGTCCTCGAGGCGGGCGACCTGGTAGCCCTCCATCGCGGCCTGCAGCGCGCAGATCGGGTCGATCTCGGTGACGATGACGCGGGCACCCTGCCCGGCCAGCGCGGCGGCGCAGCCCTTGCCCACGTCGCCGAAGCCGGCGACGACGGCGACCTTGCCGCCGATGAGCACGTCGGTCGCGCGGTTGAGCCCGTCGATGACCGAGTGACGCACGCCGTACTTGTTGTCGAACTTGGACTTGGTGACCGAGTCGTTGACGTTGATGGCCGGGAAGAGCAGGTCACCAGAGGCGGCGAGCTCGTAGAGGCGCAGCACACCGGTCGTGGTCTCCTCGGTGACGCCCTTGATCTGCTCCGCGACCTTGGTCCACTTGGTGGGGTCGGCCTTGAGGGTCTTGCGGACGAGCTCCTTGAAGACGCCGACCTCCTCGGAGTCCTGCTCGTCGGTCGCGGGCACCGCACCGGCGGCCTCCCAGTCGCGACCCTTGTGGACGAGCATCGTGGCGTCGCCACCGTCGTCGAGGATCATGTTGGCGCCCTCACCGGGCCAGGTGAGGATCTGCTCGGTGCACTCCCAGTACTCCTCGAGCGTCTCGCCCTTCCAGGCGAACACGGGGACACCCTGCGGGTCCTCCGGCGTGCCCTTGCCGACGACGACCGCAGCGGCCGCCTCGTCCTGGGTCGAGTAGATGTTGCAGGAGGCCCAGCGGACCTCGGCACCGAGCGCGGTGAGCGTCTCGATGAGCACGGCGGTCTGCACGGTCATGTGGAGCGAACCGGCGATGCGGGCGCCCTTGAGCGGCTGGGCCGCCCCGAACTCCTCGCGCAGGGACATCAGGCCGGGCATCTCGTGCTCGGCAAGGCGGATCTGGTGACGGCCGGCCTCGGCGAGGCTCAGGTCGGCAACCTTGTAGTCAAAGGACATGGAAGAACTCCTGAAGTTGACTTGCTGGTTTGCGGACCCGGCGCAGCCCATCTGGGCGAACAACGAAGGAGCGGGTTATCACCCACGCCGGCGACCGCCCAGTCTACCGACTCCGCCGTCGAGCACCACATCCGTCGTGCGCGTGCCGCAGCGGTGCAGTAGGAAGGTGTGGTCCGGACCACAGAGCGAGAGGTACAACCATGACCGAGCCGAGCAGCGGAGTCCCGAGCGAGATCGCGGACGCGAACGTCGACGAGGCCGAGGCGACCACGGTCGACGAGCAGCAGCCTGAGCGGGTCGAGCTGGACGTCGACGAGGAGAAGATGGAGGCCTGGGACGAGGTGAAGTCCGACTACCAGGTCGACCCCGACAACAAGGAGGACCGCCTCCCGGGGTCGAACGAGGAGGGCGTCGACGAGGGCCAGTCCTTCGAGGGCTGAGGCCCCTGGCTGCTCCTACTGCACCTTGTAGAGGGTCAGGATTCCGTGGCTGGTCGTGTAGTCGACCTTCCACGACGATGGCGGACCCTCAGGGTGCTTCGCGGTCCACGGCTTGAGCGCGTTGGAGCAGAAGCCGCACGTCTTGGAGTTCTTCTGCCACAGCACCACGTAGTCCCCCGGCTGCGGCTGCGGTCCGCCAGTGATGCTGCGCGCCTGCCCCGGGTACTCCTTGTCTCCCCCGAAGAACGGCCGCTGGTAGGCCTCGAAGATCCGCACCGTCTCCCAGTCGGAGAAGATCCGCCCACCTTGGAAGTCACGCCGGTCCAGCTCGCTGCGCAGCTCCTCCAGCGCCGCCCCGCCCGCCGGCGCGAAGGCCGGGTTGGCGGAGGCATACTGCGCCGCGAAGGCCACCGGGCCGTAGCAGAGCACGGCCGCGAGCGCCGTACCGAGCGCCGCCACGAGGACCCGTGAGGCCCGACGCAGGGGCGAGTGGCGAGCGACCCACTGCACGGTCACGGCCACCAGGCCCGCGCTCGCGAGGGCCATGGCCGGCACGAACGGGATCCAGTAGCGCTCGACGTGGAGCAGACCGCGCGGGTGTGCGGGGTCGAGGGCGCCGCCGGCGAGGACGGTCAGGCCGTAGGCGAGCAGGAACCACAGGCTCATGAGCCGCACGGCGTGGTTGCGCACGAACAGGCCGACGAGGGTCAGGGCGCCCATGAGGACCATCCACAGCCCACCCTCGCTCTGGAGGGCGCGGTCGGGGATGTAGGTGACGTAGAAGCTGCGCGGCTGGTTGAGGATGGCGGCGTTCTTGACCTCGCCGGTCGCCGTCTCCGCCAGGCTCACGTCGAGGCCGGTGAGGACGTGGAACTTCAGCAGCGGGTCCTCGTAGGCGACCCAGCTGATGAGGACGTCGAGCGCGGCCCAGCCGACGATCGGCAGCACGACGAGCGCGACGGTCCGCAGCAGGTGGCGACGCTGCACGAGGATGACGGCGATGAGCGGCCACACCAGCATCGAGGTCTCCCGCACCTCGAAGCCCCACCCCAGCAGGAAGCCGGTCGCGAGCAGCCACGGCCAGGCACGGCGGGCGTTGGCCTGCTGGTCGCGGGCCGCAAGCGCGCAGAGGATGGCGCCGACGAACAGGGCCATCGACATGATGTCGGGGTAGCCGCGGGACAGGTTGTAGAAGATGACGCGGTTGGAGATAAGCAGCGCCACTGCGGCGAGGCCGGCGACCGGTCCCCAGAAGCGCCGGCCGATGAGGTAGACCCCTGCCGCCATCAGCCCCGAGGACAGGATCGGCCAGAAGTAGTAGGTGGCCTGGGCGTTGCCGAACAGCCACACGGTGGGGAGGTTGGCCAGCACCATGCCGTAGCGGGTGTAGCCCAGGGCGACCCACCCGTCGCTGGGGAAGTACATCGCCGAGCGGACGTAGTGCCACGGGTCGGTGGGCACGACGATGGAGCGGTAGACGTAGGCGAGCGCGATCACGGCCAGCCCGATGACGGCTGCCTCGAGCAGGTGGGTACGGCGGAAGGGGCGCCCGCTCAGCCAGTGGCGCCCCGGCGCTGCAGTGGTCGCTGTCCCCTCGTGGCCTGACTGCGTCCCGGCGGCGGGCTGCGAGCTCTCACTGGCGGAGTCTCCGGCGGTCGATGCGACGCGAGAATGGGCCGGGACCTCGGTAGACATGGGGACGAGAATACCCGGCTGGCTGGGTCGTTCGGCGCCTCGACTGCTCACGGGCGAGCGCCCACTAGCAGTCGTAGCCGGCCCCGTCCTCCGGGTTCGCCCCCAGGTCACCACACTCGTTCAGGCCGGATCACCTCAACCGTTCGGTCAGTTGCGACGGTGGGGGCTCCACGGCAGCGTCCCACCCTGCAACCCTGTCAATGCGTCGCAAGGGCGCACGTCGAGATCGCTGACGGGGGCGGGCACCGAAGATGGGGACAACAGGCCAGGGAAAGGTCCTCGTCGTCATCCCCGCGTTCAACGAGGAAGCAGCGATCGCCGGGGTGATCTCCTCGGTTCGCACGGCCGTCCCGCACGCCGATGTGCTCGTCGTGGATGACGGGTCCCATGACCGGACGTCAGCCATTGCGAGGGCCGCTGGCGCACGGGTCGCGACATTGCCGTTCAACCTCGGTGTGGGCGGGGCGATGCGCACCGGTTTCCGTCACGCTGCCCGCGAGGGCTACACCGCGGTGGTCCAGGTCGACGGCGATGGTCAGCACGACCCCAGCCAGATCCCCTTGTTGCTCGCCGACTTGGCCAGCACCGACGTGGTCATCGGCGCCCGGTTCGCCGGCAGCGGCGACTACGTCGTCCGAGGGCCCCGGAACTGGGCCATGCTGGTCCTTGCCCGGGTCATGTCGTGGATCCTCGGCGTGCGCCTCAACGACTCCACCTCCGGCTTCCGGGCTGCCGGTCCGCGGGCGATTCGTGTCTACGCCCAGCACTATCCGGCGGAGTACCTGGGCGACACCCTTGAGACGCTCGTCATCGCCCGCAAGGCTGGGCTGGGGGTCTCCCAGGTGCCCGTCGCGATGCGGCCCCGTCTGGGTGGCCACCCCAGCCGAGGCATCGTAGGTTCCACCCTCGACCTCGCCCGCGCCTGCGTGGTTGTGCTGCTCGGCCTGGTGCGTGACTGGTCGCTCGCCCCGGACGGTGCTGCATGAGCCATGACGCCTACTGGCTCGGCGTCGCCGGTGGCTTCCTGATCGTCGCCGTCGTCGTCGAGATGGTGCGACGCCGCTACCTGCGTGGCCGATACGCCGTGGTGTGGGTCGTGCTCGGGGTCAGCGCTGCCCTGATGGCGCTCTTCCCGGACCTGCTCGGGATGGCGGCGAGGGCAACCGGCGTCGTCGTGCCGCTTAACCTGCTCCTGTTCCTCGGCATCCTCGCCATGCTCATCATGCTCATGCAGTTGAGCTCGGAGGCCGGTCGCCTCCAGGAGCGGACCCGGGTTCTGGCCGAGGAGGTAGCTCTGCTCAAGGCAAGGATGGACCACGAGTCCGCTCCCGCCCCGGCTGGCGAAGCGCTCCCCCAGTCCGACCCCTCCACGCTGGAGTCGGTCCGGCTGCCGTGACGACCCTCAGCGTCGTGGTCGTCGGCTTCGGCGACGAACCGGACCTGTCCGCCTGCCTCGGCGCGATCCGCGCCCAGCTGGCTCCGGGCGACGAGGTCGTGCTCGTCGACAACGGCATCCTTGGGCTGCCACCCCTCGACGGCGTACGCCTCGTGACCGCGTTGCGCAACGACGGCTTCGCTGCCGGTTGCCACCTCGGCGTCTCCGCCGCGGGCGGTGAGGTCCTGGTATTCGTGAACTCCGACGCCGTGCTGGTGCCCGGCGCGCTCGATGCCCTGAGGCGCGAGGCGAGCCGGCCCGAGGTCGGGCTCGTCACCGGGCTGGTCGTCGTGGCCGACCGGCCGGAGGTCGTTAACGCGGCCGGCAACCCGGTGCACTACCTCGGGATCAGCTGGGCGGGGGGCTACGGCGAGGACGTGAGCCGTCATCAGGCGGCGCGAGAGGTCGCCTCGGTGAGCGGCGCGCTGTTCGCGGTCCGCCGGGGCGTCTGGGACCGGCTGGGTGGGCTGGACTCTTCGTACTTCCTCTATCACGAGGACGCCGACCTGAGCTTGCGCTGTTGGCTCGCTGGCCTCACCGTTCGGTATTGCCCCGATGCCGTTGCCGAGCATCGGTATTCGTTCTCCAAGAACCCCGCGAAGATGTACTTCTTGGAGCGCAACCGGCTGGTCACGGTCCTCACGACCTACCCACGCGCGCTTCTGCTGCGCGTGTTGCCCGCACTCCTGGTGACCGAGCCGCTGCTGCTCCTGATGGCCGCCGAGCAGGGGTGGGCCGGCGCGAAGCTGCGGTCGTGGGGCTGGCTGCTCGCCCATTCCCCGAAGCTGGTCACCCGCCGTCGGCGGGTGCACCCCGACGACGCGTGCTGGCGCGAGCTGGCCGCTCGGCTCGAGCCGCGGATCCAGCAGGACGTCACGGCTGCGCCCGCTGCGATGTCCGCGCTCAACACGTTGCTAGCCGTCTACTGGCGGATCGTGGTTGGTCGAGGCAGGGGTTCGCTGGTTAGTTCGACGGTATCCCCAATGCCTAAGGGCTATTACTAGCCTTGACACCTGCCCCTGCGTTGGGCCTCACAGCGTCCGGGTGCCGGGTGCGACCAACTCGTTGTTCTGGTGTCGTGACGCTCTGCCATGTGGTGTCATGAATTCGGAGTCTGGATGAGGTCACCCTGACAGATCTCGATTCTCCGCAGCAGCCAGCAGTCGCAAGAGCCGAGAGCGGTCAACGCTCCGCGAGCAATGCGCCGCGACCCAGGCTGTTCCTTTGTCCGCCTGGGACTGCATGTCTTTCGGGCGGCTGAGCAGGCGCTCGAGATTTTCGCGGATGAGCCACGATGGGGTAACGACCCAGGCCTCGTTGGCACCGGGCGGCAAAGAGGCCTCGATATCCGCATCCGCTGACGTCAGGAGAACACAGTTCGATGCCATCGCTTCCAAACCGACGATCCCGGGGATGAATTGGTAAAAGTGGCCTAGTACGACATGGGCCCGTGAGAGCACGTCGAGTACTGCAGAGTTCGGCTGATTGCTCAGTTCCAGGTACTCGAATTCGAATCCCTGTTCATGCAGCCCCTTGACGGCGGCGCGGACCAGGGGGGTGCCCTTGATGATGGGAGAGGTGGGGGCATGCACTACGAGGGGCCGCGCCAAGTCCCGCCACTTCTCCGGCCGTTGAGCGATGTGTTCGTCGGGAACAAAGTACAGAGCCGGCTCGGTCGGTCTCGTCAGGTAGGTCACTTGCTCGACCGGCGCGTTGAAGATGAGTTGCGCATGTCGCTCCGCACTAGCGGCGAGGTTCCGGCGATGGCGGTCCGCGGCCTCAGTTGCAATCCCGGCCGAGACGAGGGGCTCGTATGTCGTAACCACATCTCGGCCTAACGTCTGTCCCAACTGATTCATCAGCGGCTGCGAGCGGATATCGGAACCGGTGAAGTAGCAGACGACGGTGCGCCTGTGGGCGCGGAGGTACGCGAGTTCCCTGTCCCGACCGTCGACCAATGAGATCAGAAAGCCCTCGGCCCCGAGGTAGATGAAGGTCCGGCGACGCGCCACGAGTCGCCCCATCACCCAGGGTCCGACGAGGAGCCGGCGCATCCGTCGGTAGCGGGAGCGCCGCCCCCTCAAGTCAAACTCGACGTCGTAGTCCTGGTCGTAGAGGGGGTTGGTCGCGAGGTTGACCGTCGTCACGTCGTCGAGCGAGGCGCCGATCGCCGTCAGCAATCCGGCGATCTCCTCCATGCCGACGACGTACCCGTGGGGTCCGCGCCCGCGCCGGGCCAGCCGGTGAAAGGCATGGCTGAGTCGGACGACGAGCAGCTGCGCGCCGAGGATCAGTCGCAGGATCGTCTGGAACCACGGCTTGTCGACCACGACCTCAAACCTAGGCGCGAACCGACAGCAGGTCGTGGAGGTGACCCGACAGCACCTCGGTTTGGTCCCGACGCGTCAGGCCCGAGATCGCCTGCGGCCCGAGGCCTGCGACTGACCCGGTGGAGCGCTTCTCTTCGACCCAGCGAGACAGAGCGGCGCTGACCTCGTCGGCGGTGTTGGCCACCACCCCGGCGCCACGGTCCCGGACCAACCGCGCGGCAACGCCGTCCGCGTAGCCGGTCATCAGGATGGGGCGGCCGGCGCCGAGGTACTCGAAGAGCTTGCCGGAGTAGGTGCCCGCCTCGCCCTCGTCGTTCCACATCAACAGCAGGAGCACGTCCGACGAGTGCTGGAGTTGCACGCACTCGCGGCGTGAGACGGCCGGCCCGACGGTGACCACCTTCCCTAGGCCGACGGCCCGGGCTTGGTCCTCGAGCGGGCCCACCGTGATGCCTCGGAACTCCACCCGGAGCTGGTCGGGACCGAGACCCATCTGCCTGGCGGCGTCGAAGAGAGCAGCGGGATCGCGCTTTCCCTCGTAGATCTCTCCCGTGTAGACGATGCGCAGCGGCAGGCCGGTGCTGAGATCCCCTCGTAGAGAGGCGAACTCGTCCGGCTCGTAGCCGTTCATCACCACCTCGCAGCGGACCCCGAAGTCGCGGCGGAGGTCCTCGGCGAGTGGTTCCGAGACGGTGAGGGTGAGGGACACCGTCCGCAGGATCCAGCGCTCCACGACGCGGTCGAGCCGTCGCCGGATCGGTCCGCAGAGGTAGTAGTTGCTGTTGGTCCACAGGTCCCGGTAGTCCGCCACCCACGGCACGTCCCACCGCTTGGCCAGCCGCCGTCCGGCGATGTACGTCGAGAACGGCGGCCCGCTCACGACCACGACGTCTGGGCGCCAGTCGTCCAGCGTCTCGACATGCCGCAGGATCCTCGAGACGCTGAAAATGCCTCGATCAGGGAACGCGACGAGGTGGTAGAAGACCCACAGCAGCGTGCGGTGGACCAGCCCGGACAGGCCACGCCGCACCGGGCGCTCGTAATGCGCCGTGGAGGCGCCGGCGGGCACGTCCTTGCCGTCCGCGGCATAGGTCGTGACTCCCACTGGGCTCACCACCTTGACGGACCAGCCGAGGGCGGTGAGGTGGGTGCCGAACCGGTCCACCCGCAGGGAGCCGATGAACGGGCTCGAGGGATCGAAGTCGCAGATCATGAGGATCCTGCGCGCGGTCATCGTGTCTCTCTCGGTCGGCTGGGACGAGTCCGCCTATCGTAGGTGCCGATCCGGCGCCGACCCCTTTGCGACACCGGAACGTGTCAGGTCCGACGCGACCCGTCCCGGCGGAAGTGAGGTATGCCGTGCTGCGCAACATGCTTCGCGACACCCTCACGTACACGTTGCCTGCGGTCCTGTCCCAGGGCCTGGGCCTCATCCTGCTGCCGATCTACACCCGGGTGCTGACCCGCGTCGAGTTCGGCGCCTTCGACCTGATCCTCGCGGCCGCGCCGATCATCACGATCGTGCTGTCGCTCGAGATCCAGCAAGGACTGTCCCGACTCCGCACCGACGCCGACCCCGAGGCGCAGCGCCGCATGACCGGCACCGCGTGGCTCGTGATGTCCGCCGGGTTCCTGACGTTTCTCGTGGGAGGACTCGCGACGGCCGAACCCCTGGCCCACCTCCTCTTCGGCCGTCCGGGTCACGCCGGTACGGTCCGCATGGGCGTGCTCAGCCTGACGGCGACCGGGGTCAACACCGTGGTTCTCAGCCAGTTCCGATGGGAGCTGCGCAGCCGCACGTATGCCGCGCTCAGCACGGCGTACGCCGTCGTCACGGTCGGGCTCACCGTCCCGTTGACCGTCCTGCTGGACCTGGGGCTCACGGGCGTCCTGATGGCGCAGGCCATCTCCGCGGGAGCCACCACCGTCGTCGGACTGGTCCTGCTGCGGCACAGCTGGCGGCCCGTCGTCGACGTGGGCCAGCTCCGGCGCATGCTGGCCTTCTCGCTGCCGCTCGTGCCCGCCAGCCTGAGCGTGATCGTGACGCTCTACTTCAACCGGTTGGCCCTGCGCTACTTCGGGGACCTCGGCGACGTAGCCAGCTATGGTGCGGCCGCCCGGCTAGCCGGCTTCGTCGGGCTGCTCGTCATCGGGATGCAGAGCGCGGTCACACCACTGGTCTACAACCACTACAAGGACTCGGAGGCACCTCGTCAGCTCGCCCACCTGTTCAGCGGGGTGGTCGGCGTCTGTGTGGTGGCGTGCGTCGCGCTCAACGCCCTTGCCGCCGACCTGACGTCGGTGTTCGCGGGCCGCGCCTACCTCTCCTCGGCCGGTCTGGTGGCGCTGATCGCCCCGGCGCTCCTCATGGGGCAGCTCTACGTCTTCGCTCCAGGCATGGGGATCGCCCTGCGGACCAAGGCGCAGCTGGGCGTCGCGGTGGCGGCCGCAATCGTGGACGTGGTCGCCAACCTCGTCCTCGTCCCGGCCCTCGGTGCGCTGGGGGCTGCCCTCGCGACCGTGATGTCCTCAGCCACCTTCCTGGGTCTGTGGGTCGCAGTGAGCCAGCGCCACTACCCGATCCCGTTCGAGGTCCGACGCCTCGCCCTCGGTCTGACGATCTTCGCAGCCGCCTCGGTGGCTGCAGACGTGGTGCGCAGCTCGTCCGACGCCTTTGCACCGATGGGACTGGCGCTGAAGGCGCTGGTCGTCCTCGCGACGCTGGGGCTGCTCTACCGCGCCCGCCTGTTCGAGGGCGTGGTGCAGGGAATGCGCTCACCTACTGCGCCAACCGAGGACCCATCAGCTCGCGCCACCGGCTGAAGTTCAGCAACCGCCACACGACGTCCTCGTCGAGTGGCGACCTCCGGCCCGCAAGCCAGTCGGTGACCCGGGGCCGCAGGGCGTCGACGTCCACGTAGGGATAGTCCTGCACGCCCTCGAGCCAGGCGTCCAGGTCTAGGCCGAGTGTTTGCATCCAGCTGCCCTGCGGAGTCTCGAAGCCGATCTTGTCCCGGCGGTCGAGGATCGCGTCCGGGACGACGCCCCGCATCGCAGCGCGGAGCACCCTCTTCGTCTGCCCCTGCTCCGACACCAGGTAGTCCTCAGGCAGTGTGAGCAGGAACTCAGCGACGTCGACGTGCAGGAAGGGCACCCGGCTCTCGATCGAGAACGCCATCGAGTTGCGGTCGGCGTGCCGCAGGAGCGCCTCCAGGCCCCGGTCGACGAGGCCATCCCGCAGGACGGTGGCGAGGTGCCGGCCCCTTGGCGGGTCACCCACCAGCTGACCGGTCGTTCGCAGGTCCAAGTCCTCCGGTCGGGTCATCACCCTGGTCCGGGCCGTGACTAGCCGGACCCGGTCACGCGACCTGCGCGGTACGACTTGTGCGGCGGTCGCGGCAGCGAGCGCAGCGGGCGTCCGTCCCGGTTCGGCCGACCAACCACAGGCGAACCGCACGACGTCGGCGAGCCGGCCCTGCGACAGCAGGCTGCGGACCCGGTAGCCCGGGTAGCCGGCATACCCGGCCAGCAGCTCGTCGGCACCCTGGCCGTCGAGCGTGACGGTGACCCCGGCGTCGTGCGCGGCCCGGAACACGCGGTACTGCGCGTAGATGCTGGTGCTGCCAAACGGCTCGCCCTGGGCGCGGATAACGTCGTCGAGGTCCCGAAGCAGCTCCGCAGACGTCGCGACCACCTTGTGCGGCACGGCGCCCACGTGGGCGTTCATCAGGTCCACCCACGGTTCTTCGTTCACCGGCGAGCTGCGCGCGACGTAGGAGAAGGTGTGCACCTCGGCGTCGGGGGCGACGTGTCGCATGGCGCCGACGATGACGGAGGAGTCAATGCCGCCGGACAGCGCGGTGCCGAGCGGCACGTCGCTGCGCAGGTGGAGGCGCACGGAGTCGAGGACGAGCTCGCGGAGCTGATCGGCGGCCTGATCGAAGGTCAGGTCACGGCGCTCCTCGACCGACGGCCACCACCAGCGCTCCTGGTCCGAGAGCCGGCCCGTCTCGATGTCGAAGACCAACAGGGAGCCGGGTCGCAGCTTCTCGATCCCGGCTACGAACGTCTCGGCTGACTCGTCGTAGAAGCCGAGGTGGAGGTAGCGATAGACCTGCCGGTGGTTGAGCTCGAAGGGCCGACTGACGAGGTCGACCAAGGCCGGCAGCTCCGACGCGAAGGAGAACCCGCCGCCAGCGCGCGTGTAATGAAAGGGCTTGATGCCAAAAGGATCTCGTACGCAGGTGAGGGTCCCCTGCGCAATGTCGAGCAGGGCGAAGGCAAACATTCCCCGTAGCCTCGGGAGGCAGTCCCGACCCCAGTGCTGCCACGCGACGAGAAGGACCTCGGTGTCGGACCGGGTCGCGAAGGTGCGTCCGGCCGCCTCGAGCTCCCTGCGGAGCTCGCGGTAGTTGTAGATCTCGCCGTTGAAGACGAGGAGGTGGCGCCCGTCAGACGAGACCATGGGTTGGTGCCCGCCGGAGGTGAGGTCGATCACCGCCAGCCGAGTCTGCCCGAGCACCACCTCGCGACCGGCGACGACGCGCTGCTCCAGTCCAATGTCGTCCGGACCGCGGTGCTTCAGGGCATCGAGCGCGGCCTTAACAGCGCCGACGCCAGCCGCCCGTCCCGGCTCGCGACAGACCCCAGCGATGCCACACATGCTGACCCTGCACCTCCCGCACACCTGGTTGCCCGACGCTCGGCTCCACTCTCCCAGACCCGATCGACGCAGTGGCGCAGGTCGGCTCGATCAGGTGCCGGCGTCATAGCGTGGGGTCCATGGCCACCGCGCTGCGGCGATGACGAAGGCCACGGCCTCGAGCGGGGTGACCTCCCGGCGCCGCACGCCGCTAGCGAGGGCGCCCAGGATGGCGAGCGCCAGATGCCCGTTCGCCACAGCATCGACGAACCGCGCCTCGCCGGCGGGCACAGCGCGCGCACGCGAGGCGCGTGCCATCCGAACCCGCCAGGCCCAACGACTTCCGACCGCCGCGTCGACGAAACGCAGAGGAGCACCGGCGTCACGTAGGCCGGCCAGCGCGTCCTTCAGGGTGTGCCGCCCGGACTCACCAATGACGTTGCCGCCGTGCTGCACGTAGTCCTGTACCACCTCGTCGACCTGCACGACCCGACCCCGGGCCGTGGCACAGACCGCCAGCCAGTGGTCGTGGATGGCGGCGTCGTTGCCGGGCGGGAACGGCAGCGATGCTGCGACCACGTCCGACCGGAAGACGGCGAGGCTCCCGGTTACCTGGTTGATGAGCAGCGTGGACGCGAAGCCGCCGACGTGACGCTCCGTGATTCCCTCGTCGCGACCGTCGGAGACCACCCGCGCCTGGCCGACGACCGCCGTCACCCCGGGTTCGGCGAGCGTCGGCAGGAGCCGGGCGAGCTTGCCCGGGTACCAGTGGTCGTCTTGGTCGGCCAGCGCCACCCAGGACACCCCCTCGGACGTGGGCACGAGTGCGAGCAGCCGCTCGAAGTGCCGGTAGACGCCCAGGTTGTCGTCGAAGTGGTGCACCGCGAAACGTGGGTCGGCGGCCACCAGTTCGAGGAGGTGGCGGTGCGTCTCGGGATCGTGCCCGTCGATGCCGACCACGCACTCCCAGTCGGGGACCTCCTGATGTTGCAGCGACCGCACCTGGCGCTCGAGCAGGCCGAGGTCGGGGCGGTGTACCGCCATCACCACGGCGCCGGACAAGGGGAACTCGCTCATCACTCTCCGCGCTCGAGGCGAACCACTGTCGACCGCCACCCTAGTTGGGCACCCACCGCAAGGCTGAGCGCCTTCGCGTCATGTCGGCGACGCCCTAGCATCCGACCGATCATCAGCCTCTTGCTGTTGGTCATGCCGGTTTCGCCGGACGTGCCACAGTGCCGCGGTGAGCACGCCAGCCAGCCCCAGCAAGGATGCGATGAGCGCCCAAGGTCGCCCCGGCACCTTCCATCGGTCGGCCATGTTGGCGTAGACCGCCCTGCCGGTTAGCTCGTGCATCTTTGCCCCCAGAAGGTCTGACTTCGTGGCTGAGGCACACCACGATGTGACCACAGCTAACGCATCGGCGAACTGCTGGCTACTGCTCCCCCGACCCGCTGCCCGGCGCGGCGGCCGGTGCAGCAGCCTGCGTGGTGGCCTGCGTGGTGGGGCCGAGGTCGATGTCGGGCTCGAGGTACATCACGAGGGCCATGTCCGGCTCGGTCGCCCTCGCGGCGGCCTCAGCCTGGTTGATGGCGTCGGCGATGGCGGCCGCGTCGGAGCCGGGCGCCACCGCGAGCTTGGCCGCGACGAGGAGCTCCTCCGGCCCGAGGTGCATGGTCTTGGCGTGGATGACGCGCTCGATGCCGTCGGGCGAGGACAGCGCCGCCTCGATGCGGCGGCGCGCGGCCGGGTTGGCGGACTCGCCGATGAGCAGCGACTTCATCTCTATGGCGAGCACGATCGCGACGCTCACCAGCAGGAGGCCGATCGCCCCGGTGCCGAAGGCGTCCCAGACGCCACTGCCGGTGATGAGCGTCAGGGAGACGCCGATGAGGGCGAACACGAGCCCGACCAGGGCCGCGAAGTCCTCGAGGAGGATGACGGGCAGCTCCGGCGCCTTCGCCGACCGGATGAACTCCTTCCACGACCGCTTGCCGCGCGAGTGGTTGCTCTCCTTGACGGCCGTGCGGAAGGAGAAGCCTTCCATGACGATCGCCGCGAGGAGCACTGCCACGGGGAGCCACTGCCAGCTCTCGATCGCCCCGCCGTGCAGCCGGCTCTCGTGGTACTTGTGGTACGCCTCGTACAGGGCGAACAGGCCACCGATGCTGAACAGCACGATGCTGACGATGAACGCGTAGACGTAGCGCTCGCGGCCGAACCCGAACGGGTGCTCCGGCGTCGCCTCCTGCTTGGCCTTCTTGCCACCAAGGAGCAGCAGGCCTTGGTTGCCGGAGTCGGCGAGGGAGTGCACCGACTCGGCCAGCATCGAGCTGGACCCCGACAGCAGGAACGCGACGAACTTCGTGACCGCGATCCCCAGATTGGCGGCCAGCGCCGCCAGGATCGCCCTGGTCCCACCCTCGGTAGACATGGCGGACAGCGTATAGGCGGGGTCGGGTGGGTGCCGTGTCGTCCCTTCGGCCGAACCTGCGTGCCGGGAACCGGCGCCCGGCGGGTGCTCCCCCATACTCCTCTGGTGACCTCGCCGCGGATCCGTGCGTTCGCGGGCTCCGCCGCGGGCCCGGCGCTCACGGCGGTCCTCTCCTTCCTCGCCGCGGTGCAGGCGCTGCGCCTGTGGGAGTGGCGACCGGGCGTCCCGCTGTCCCTGTCCGGCGACGCGCCCCAGGTGCTCGTGCAGGTGCGGGCCATCCTGCACAGCGACTGGTACCGAGTGAACGACCACGTGGGCGCGCCTTTCGGCCTCAACCAGGCGTGGTTCTCGACCGCGGACGTGCTCAACTTCGCGGGCATCAAGGTGCTGGGGCTGTTCACCGACTCGGCCGCGACGGCGAGCGCCGTCTTCTTCGTCCTTGGGTTCCCCGCTGCGGCCCTCGCGGCGTACTGGCTCGCGCGCGAGCTGGGGGTGACCCGTCCGGCAGCCGTTGTCACCGGCGTCCTGTTCTCGGTCATCCCCGGGCACCAGGAGTGGTTCGCGCACCTGTGGCTGGCGGCGTACTGGGTCGTGCCTCTCGCCGTGTGGCTGGCCATCCGGGTCGCCCGCGGCGAGGCCCTGCTGCCCCGTCGGTCCGCCCTGCGCGCAGGCGGCGCGGTCGCCCGGCGGGCGCGTTGGGAGGTGGCCAGGACGGTCGCCATCCTGCTCGTGGTCGGCCTCTCGGACGTCTACTACGTCGCGTTCACACTGATCCTGCTCGCAGTGGTACTCGTGTTCCGGCTCGGCACCGGGACACGCGCGGCTGCGCTGGCACCCGGCGCCGCGGCGGCCGCGGCCGTCGGGCTGCTCTGTGGCGGCTCGCTGTTCGCGGCCACCCGTGGCCGGGCCGGCGACCTCGTCACCGGTGCCCTGCCGGCGCAGCGCGTCATCGGCGAGTCCGAGACCTACGCCGGCAAGATCATCGAGCTCGTCCTGCCCTGGTACGAGCACCGCGCCGCCCCCCTGCGCTTCCTTTCCTTCGCGTACGGCGTGGCAGCCCCTCCCAGCGTGGAGCGCCCAGCCCTCGGCCTCGTGGCCCTCGCCGGGGTGGTAGCGATCCTGTGGGTGGCTCTGGCCTCTCTGGCGTTCGGGCGGCGGTCCAACGGGCTGTGGGGCCCGCTCGCCGTCCTCACGCTCGTCTCTCTGGCTTTCTACACGCGCGCTGGCCTCGGCTCGGTCGTCGCCCTGTTCTTCACCCCGCAGATACGCACCTGGTCCCGGTTCGTCGTGCTGATCGCGCTCTTCGGCCTGCTCGCGGTCGGCCTGTGGCTGAGCCGGCTCGGGCGCCGCCACGGCCGCCGCACCGCCTGGGTGGCCGCGGCCGTCGTCCTGGGTCTGGGCGTTCTCGACCAGACCAACCCCGGCGTGGCCCCGCGGTACGACGCGCTCGCCCGGGAGCAGGCCGAGCTGGCCTCCTTCACCCGTGACATCGCAGGCCACGTCGGGCGCAGCTGCCCCGTCTTCCAGCTACCCGTCGTCGCCTACCCCGAGGAGGCCCCGCCTGGGTCGATGGGCGACTACGACCACCTGCTGCCCAGCACCGCCTCCCCCGCCTCGCTGGCGTGGAGCTACGGAGCGATCCGCGGCACGTCGCGGGCCGACTGGCAGCTCGCCCTCCCGCTCACGGACCACCAGCGGCTCGTCGAGGACCTCGCCGCGGCCGGGTTCTGCGCCGTCGAGGTCGACCGTGACGGGTACGCCGACGCGAGCGACCCGACCGACGCTCTCAAGGAGCGCCTCGGATCCCCGGTCGCCACTGCGGACCGCGCCCACCTCGTCGCCTACGACCTGCGCGCCCTGGGTGCGTCGCTCAGCGCCGCCCTCGGCGAGGACGGCCTCGCCCGACGCCGCGACGCGGTGCTGCGGCCGGTCGTCGTCAGCCTCGCCGGCTCCCTCGTCGACACCACCTCCGGCCGGCCGTCGCAGTGGACGGGCCCCACGGCCGTGGTCACCGCCAGCAACCTCGGCACCACGCCGGTGCAGGTGCAGGTCAGCTTCGAGGTCGCGGGCAACGGCGACGCCCAACGCACGGTGACGGTCTCCGCGCCGGGTGGGCCGACCCGTACCCTCACCGTCAGCCAGGACCAGCGGCAGTCCCTCACGGTGCCACTGACCCTCCCTCGCGGACGCACCGAGATCCGCCTCGAGGCGACCGGGGGGGTCACGGCCGTCGCCGGGAGCCAGGGTCGCGACCAGGCCTCGCTGCAGGTGTCGGACCTGCGGGTCACGACGACCTCGGGCGTCAACGCCGCCAGCCTCCAGGAGTACGCCGCCGTTTCGCCACCGTCCTTGCGATGACCAGCAAGGAGGGTCGGTAGCCTCGCTGGCGTGAACCGCGCAGAAGGCAACCTCAACTGGTCCCCCGCCGCCGACCACCCCGAGCTGCTCGCGCCGCCTGTGGCCGAGGCCCTGTCGCTGGCACCGAGCGCACGCGTCGCGCCGATCGACCCGACGCTGGCCGACACGGCTGCCTTCTGCGAGGCGTACGCGAGTGCGCCCGAGCACTCGGCCAACTGCGTGGTCGTGGCCGGCAAGCGCGGCGGCGAGCTGCGCTACGCGGCCGTCATCGTGCTCGCCTCCACCCGCGCCGACGTCAACGGCGTGGTCCGGCGGCACCTCGACGTACGCAAGATCAGCTTCGCGCCACAGGCGGACGCCGTCGAGTTCACCGGCATGGAGTTCGGCGGCATCACGCCCGTCGGCCTCCCGGCCGACTGGCCGGTGCTCGTTGACGAGGCCGTGGTCGCAGCCGGCCAGGTCGTCATCGGCAGCGGCATCCGCGCCAGCAAGCTCGTCGTCGACGCCGCCGAGCTCGCGACTCTTCCCACCGCCGAGGTCCTCGCCCTGGCCCAGTAGTGGGTGGGTCAGCGGCCCGTCGTCAACGGCCGGTGCGGTTGCGCAGGTCCGTGACGTGGGGCGAGACGGCCGGGTCGAGGCCGAGGCCCAGCGCCAGGTAGGTGGCCGCGAAGTCGGTCGTCGCGAGCTGCCCGGCGAGGCGGGTCAGCGGATGGCCGGGCAGCGCGGTGACCTCGCTGACCCTGGCCCCGGCCTCGCGCGCGGCCTCGGCGACGGCATCGGCCACGGCAGCGGACTCGGCGGCCTCGCGGGTCAGGGGGTCCGGCACCGCGTCGCGGAGCATCAGCAGCCCGAGCCGCGGTGAGACCGGCCCGTCCAGGAACGGGTCGGCGAAGATGTCCGCACCCCCCGAGGCGCCCCCGGAGCCGCCCCCCGCGAGGGCTGCGGCAGAGGCGCCGTACGCGGTGGTGAAGGGCCCGTCGAGGCAGGCCACGATCTGGGCGGCGTCGTCGGGGAGCTCGCCATGGATGGCGGGGATGCGCGCGGTCCGGGCGAGCATCGACGCGGCGCGGCCGGCGGCGACGCCGTTGAGGGGGCCGTCGCCGAGGACGACCGGCACTCCTTCGGCGAGGTCGATGGCAAGCACCTTCGCGGGGTTGACGAACGACTCCGAGGAGGGTCGGCAGGCCTCGGCCACCTCGTCGAGGCGGTCGGCGGTCTCGAGGAGCACCTGCTCCCCCACGTCGACGAGGCCGAGGCCTCCGGCGGCGAGCAGCACCGGGGCCAGCAGCGACCAGAGTGCGGTGCGGGAGGTGGTACGGCCGCGGCCGATGTCGATGTGGACCCCGCGGGCCTGCGCCGCGACGTCAGCCAGCGGTGAGTCGGCGGACCCGACGGTCAGCAGCGAGGCGCCACGCCGGGCGGCCTCGGCCGCGAGGGCGAGCGGCCCGGCGGCGCGGCCGGACTGGGACACGGCGATGACCAGGTCCAGGGGTCCGACCCACCCCGGGAGCGGCACGTTGCGCCGCACGCTGACCGGCACGGGCGAACCGGGCTCGGCCAGCAGGTCGAGGATGTCGCACACCACGCCCGAACCGCCCAGCGACGCGACCAGCACCGAACGCGGACGTTCACCGCCGGCGACCCGCGTGATGCCGCCCTCGGCGGAGAGGCTGATGGCCTCGCGCACCTGCGCGCCCGCAGTGGCGAGGCCGCGCAGCGTCTGGTGGCTGTCGAGGACGGCGATGGCCTCCTCGCTGTCGATGCGGGCCTCGTCGAGGTAGGGAGCCATCGGTCGCCGCCTCCGGGTCAGGCCGGCTTGCGGGCTTCGTCGACCAGCAGGACGGGCACGCCGTCGTCGATGCGGTACTGCAGACCGCAGTCGGCGTTGGTGCAGTGCAGCTCCGGACCCGCCGCACCGTCAGCGTCCGCGAGCTCCGAGCGGCAGGCCGGGCAGCGCAGGATCTCGCGCAGCCACGGCTCGATCGGGGCACCTGTGGTCTGCTCGGCCATCAGCCTTCTCCTCTCACCAGGGCGACGACATCGTCCCGCACCCGTTTCATGGTGGCCACATCCGCGGCCTCGACGTTGAGCCGCAGCAGCGGTTCGGTGTTGGACGCGCGCAGGTTGAGCCACCACATGCGGTCACCGGTCGCGTCGGCCCCCTCGGCCGCGGCATGGGTCGCGGTCAGCCCGTCGAGCTCGTCGAACTCGGCGCCCTGCGCAGCAGCCCAGTCGCGCACCTGCGCGGTGGCCGCTGCGGCGTCGGTGACGGTCGAGTTGATCTCGCCGGACGCGGCATACCGGCTGTAGGCAGCGGTGAGCACGCTCAGCGGCTCGTCCTGCTCGCCCAGCGCCGCGAGGACGTGCATGGCGGCCAGCATGCCGGTGTCGGCGAACCAGAAGTCGCGGAAGTAGTAGTGCGCGCTGTGCTCGCCGCCGAACACCGCGTCCTCGCGCGCCATCTCCGCCTTGATGAACGAGTGGCCGACACGGGTGCGGACGCCGCGGGCGCCCTGCTCGGCGATGATCTCGGGGACGGCGGCGGAGGAGATGACGTTGTAGACGACAGCGACGTCCTCGGCCTTGGCGCCGGTAGCCACTTCCCGCGCGATCTCGCGGGTCGCGACGAGCGCCGTGACGGCGCTGGGGCTGACGGGCTCGCCGCGCTCGTCCACGACGAAGCAGCGGTCGGCGTCGCCGTCGAACGCCAGGCCCAGGTCGGCGGCGTGCTCGACGACCGCGGCCTGCAGGTCGCGCAGGTTCTCCGGCTCGAGCGGGTTGGCCTCGTGGTTGGGGAAGGTGCCGTCGAGCTCGAAGTACAGCGGAACCACCTCGAGGGGCAGCTCGGGGAGGCCAGCACCCGTGCCGAGGACGGCCGGGACGGTGTGGCCGCCCATGCCGTTGCCGGCGTCGACGACGACCTTCAGCGGGCGGCTGCTGGACAGGTCGACCAAGCCCCGCAGGAAGGTGGCGTAGTCGGCGAGCAGGTCGCCCTCGCCCACCTCACCGCTCGCGACCTCGGCCGGGCCGGCGCTGGTGCCGGAGTCGAGCAGCTCCTGCGCGAGGTCACGGACAGTGGCGAGGCCGGAGTCCTGCCCGACGGGCCGGGCGCCCGCGCGGCAGAGCTTGATCCCGTTGTACTGCGCGGGGTTGTGGCTCGCGGTGAACATGGCCCCGGGCAGGTCGAGCGCCCCGCTGGCGTAGTACAGGCCGTCGGTGCTGCACAGGCCGATGAGGGTGGCGTCCAGGCCGTGGGCGGTGACGCCCGCCGCGAAGGCGCGCGAGAGCTCCGGCGAGGAGGGGCGCATGTCGTGGCCGATGACGACACCGGTGGCACCCTCAGGAATCACCACCGCCTGGGCGAACGCCGAACCGAGGGCCCAGGCCACGTCGACGTTGAGCTGCTCGGGCACCAGGCCCCTGACGTCATAGGCCTTGACGAAGTCGGCGAGGTGGGGCGTGGACACGCCGCAACCCTAGCCGGGGTCAGCTGTCGCGCAGAACGCGCAGGTGCCCGCGCCGGCCCGTCTCGACGGCACCCGAGGCGCCCTCGTCGTCCGCCCGCACCGTGGTGTGCCCGGTGGGGTGGCCGGCCGTGCGCGCGAGCGGCTGCTCACCGAGCCGGGGACGCCCCGCCTCGCGGACCGCGTTGGCCAGCGCCAGCAGGTCGTCGTGGGACGGCTCGGGCTCGACGTACTCCCCCGACAGCCGCACGATCTCCCACCCGCGCGGGGCGGTGAGCCCCTCGGCGTGGTCGAGGCACAGGTCGTAGGTGTGCGGCTCGGCGAAGGTGGCGAGCGGGCCGACGACAGCGGTCTGGTCGGCGTAGACGTAGGTGAGCGTCGCGATGGCGGCCTTGGGGCACGCGGTGCGGGAGCACCTCCTGGACAGACTCACGACGGGGACTCTATGCGACGACCCGGCGGCCGCCGACCCGGCACGCCGTAGGGTGGTGGCGTGACTTCGTCCGGCTCCCCCGGTTCGCCCGCCGCTCGCCGTGGACCGCGCCGGGACCGTCGCGGCCGCGGCGTCCGTGGCCCCCTGGCATGGCCTGCCGTGCCCGCGATGGTCACTCGGCGCCAGCAGTTCGACGACCTGGTGCTCGACAGCGCGGCCAGGCTCGAAGCACGGCTGGGACCGCGGTTCGAGCAGGTCGAGTTCGCCGTCGAGGACGTGCCGACCACAGACCCCGCGCCGTGGGAGCGCGACGGCGTCCCGTTGGGCCGTGTCTTTCCCTCCCACGGCAGGCAGCCGGCGCGGATCGTCATCTACCGCAGGCCGATCGAGGCGCGGGCCCAGGACCAGCGCGAGCTGACCGCGATCGTCGGTGACGTCGTCGTCGAGCAGGTGGCCGCACTCTTCGGCATGGCGCCCGGCGACCTCGACCCCCGCTACGACACCGGCGACGACTGACCGCCCCGAGGCCACACCGTCCCCGGCTGACCGGTTTCGGGCCTAGTGGCGGACCTCGCGCAGGCTCACGCTCGTCGTCCGCAGGGCCGAGTCGAGCAGCGGGGTCGAGGTGATGAGGGTGCCGTCGGCGACGGAGATGGCCGAGATGACCCCGCCGTGCAGCAAGCCCTTGCCGGAGACCTGGCGTACCCACACCGAGCTCGCGCCCGCGAGGTTGACCGTCGACGAGCTGTCGCGGGCCACGGTCACGCGCTGGGTCTTCTCGGCTCCGCCGGCGCCGATGGTGACCACGTCGACCACGGCCGAGTCGCCGCTGGCGCTGAGCCCGAGGCCGCGGGCCAGGGGCTTCGGCGAGCCTGCAGGGTCCATCAACGGCAGTCCCGCCACACCGGTGAGTGCAGAGGTGGACGAGGACCAGGCGAAGTCGCTCGGCGCACCGGGAGCACCGCGGCTGACCATGGCCGCGGCCACCACCGGGACGTCGGCGCGGACCTGGATGCCGACGGTGCCGAACGGGAGCTTGGACAGGTCGATGTCGCGCACCTGTCCCCCGTCGAGGCGCGTGACGCCACCGGCGGGCAGGGCGCGTGGCCCGGTCGCGGTGAGCACCCTGGCCTGGACGACGGCCTCGGAGTCACCGGGTACGGCAACGCGGAGCACCGCCGGGCCCGCGACCTGGACCGCGGGGATGACCTGGTCTCGTGACGGCGGTGCGGTGGGTACGGCGTCGTCGGAGCCGGCCGGGCGCGTGCCGTCGAGCCACGAGTCGTTGACCGCCGCGGAGACGACCCCACCCTCGGCGACCACGTGCAGGGCGGGCGACGCGACGTCGCCGGAGATGGAGTCCACCAGGAACGACGTGCGGCCGCGGGCCGGGACGACGATGCCCTTGCCCTGAGGTGAGGCGAGCTCGCCGTCGGGGCCGTGCAGGGTCAGGTCGACGGTGACCGCGTTGCCGCCCGGGTTGGTGAGGACGAGCCGCTCCTGGCGGCCGGGAGCTCCTCCGCCCGCCAGGACCCAGAAGTCCGACCCGGCCTGGGTGCAGGGGCTCGAGGCGAGCGCCCGCTGGTCGCCGGAGGCCACCAGCCAGGACTGCGCGGCGGCCAGGCCCGGAGCCAGCGACTGCGATGCCTCGGCGAGGACGCCGGAGCGACCACCGACGTCGGCGGCGGCGAGGTCGCCGCGCGTCGTCGCCGTGTCCTTGGCGGGGCCGCCGGGGACTGCCGTGAGCACGACGCTGCCCGGCGTCGACACGGGCGCGACCCCGCTGAGGACCGACGCGGGGGCGGCAGCTGCCGCGACGCGTACCCCCAGCGGGAGGTCGTCCACACCGGGGACGCCCTTGAGCTCGGGGCCGGGGCACACGACGGTCGAGCCGCGTACGGGGTCGGTGGAGCCGCTGACGCGCGAGTCGTCCGCCGTCCTCGACCCGAGGGCGATCGCGCCCTGGCTCTGCGTGGCGGCGACCACGAGGCCCGCGCCGGCCGCGGCGACGAGCACCGTCCGGACGATGCCGCTGACGGAGACGTTCACGACCGCCTCCTCGAGGCACGGTTGCCGAAGGGGATGGCGAGGAACACCACGAGCAGGAGGGCGAGACCCTGGGCCCAGCGCCAGGTGGCGTCGGAGGGCATCACCTCGACGGTGAGGGTGTGCGCGCCCGCGGGTACGGGGTAGGCGACGCCCTCGTCGGCCGGCGCCACCACGTGGCCGTCGACCTCCACGCGGGCGTGCCGGACCCACCCGGCGGGCTCGGCGAGGACGAGGGACGCGCCCTGGGGCACAACGGCCCGCGTGACGAGGCGGCCGTGGTCGCCGTCCACGGACAGTTCCTGCGCGGAGCGGGCGGTCACGAGCCGGATGCGGGAGGGGGCCAGGGACCCGTCGTCGGCCCTCGAGCCGCCGGGGAGGACCCGCCAGAACGTCACGCCGTCGTGCTGGCCGAGGCGGCCCAGGCCGGCGGTGGCGTCCAGCGCCCGGATCCGCGGGTCGGTGTCGTCGGTGCGCAGGCCGACGAACCCCACCGCCAGGTCGGACAGCGCCTTGGCGGGGTCGAGCTCACCGGGTGCGGCACCCTGCTGGAACAGCTGGCCGACCGCGGTCGCGAGCGCGGTCTCGTCGGGGCGGCCCGCGGCCGTCGGCGGCAGGGACCGGGCGAGGTCGGAGGGCTCGCGCCCCAGCAGGTCGAACGACAGCCCAGTGCCCTCGGGCTGCAGCAGGAGCATGCGGTTGCCGACACCGCTCTCGGCCTGGTCGACGGCGACGGCCGGACGCGGATCGGTCCACGCACCGAGCGTGTCGCCGAGGGTCTTCCACGAGGTCCAGCAAATCCCGGCGACCACGGCGACGATGAGCGCAGCGGCCACGGGCCAGCGGGTCAGTGCCACCCAGCCACCGCGGGCTCGCGAGACCGCGAGCCCGTCGGCACCCAGGAGCGCCGCCGCGAGGAGCGAGAGGGCCAGCAGCGCCAGGCCGGTGCCGGACCACGCGGTGACCGAGGCGCCGGCGTCGGGCGAGCCGGCGGGCACGGTCGCGAGGACCAGCCGGGGTGCGAGCAGGGCGTAGGCGAGGCCGAGGAGGCCGGTGAAGGACAGCACCGTGGCGGTCCACCCGCGGCGGCCGGCCCGCAGCAGGCCCAGGACCCCGGCCAGCACGACGGGGGCGGACAGCAGCACGGGGTAGGAACCCGGGCCGCCCGGGTGCAGCAGCGCGAGCTGCCACGGCAGCGCCTGGTCGGCGCCCCACACCGTGAGTCC
Source organism: Pedococcus sp. 2YAF34 (assembly GCF_052114585.1). Taxonomy (NCBI): domain Bacteria; kingdom Bacillati; phylum Actinomycetota; class Actinomycetes; order Micrococcales; family Intrasporangiaceae; genus Pedococcus; species Pedococcus sp. 2YAF34. The sequence continues at coordinate 6,064 of NZ_JBFRFA010000035.1, read as the reverse complement.
GGGCCCGGCGAGCAGGAGCATGGGTCGCTCGACGAGCGTCTGCACCCACGGCCCGAGGAGCAGGGCGGGGCCGACGAGCAGGGCCAGCCCCCGCAGGCGCGCACCGCCGCGGCCGAGGACGACGACGAGCAGCGCGGCCAGCGCCGCCAGCGGCAGGAACGCCGGGGCGAACGCCCCGAGCACCGCGGTGGCCAGCACGGTCGCGGCGGTCACGGTCGTCGAGCCACCCCGCCGGGCGGCGAGGGCGAACCCGGCGGCGACGAGGGGCAGCAGCATCCCCGTGACGAGGCCGCCGAGCCGACCGGTCGCAGTGGCGGAGGTCAGCACCGCGGTGCTCCCCCACGCCAGGGCGACCAGGGCCCGCGGCCAGCGCGAGTGGGTGATGACGCGGGCGCCGAGGTAGGCAGCGAGCGTCGAGAAGGGGACGGCGAGGGTCACGAGCAGCGCGACCGCCGATCCCACCGGGGATGCAGGGGCACCGACGACGGGCAGGTGGGTGACCAGCCAGGCGAGGGCGGCGAGGACCACGAGGTGGGGGCCCTGCTCCCCGGACTGCCCGAGGCCGGCTCCGTGCCAGCCGTCGAGCCAGAGGTGCCAGGTCGACCCTGCGGCGGCGCGGCCGCCGAGCAGCTCGCCACCGACGACGCCGGACCCGAGTCGCTCGAAGAGGCCGCCGCCCATGGACCGGGTGGCCACGAGCGCGGTCACCGTGGCGAGGAGGAAGGCGAGCAGGCCGGGGTTGCGGGCGGCGCGCGAGAGCCAGGTGGAGCCCAGCACGTGCAGGTCCTGCGCTTCGTCGGGCACCGGACCGGCCTCGACGACCTCGGTGGTCGTCTCGAGGACGCGGCCGTCGTCGAAGGCGACCTGGTCGTGCACGAGGTCGCCGGTGTGGCGCAGCACGGTCGAGGCGGGCACGAACAGCCCGGCGAGGTCACGACGGCGTACGCGGCGCGTGCCCCGTGAGCGCCACCGGGCGCCCAGCACGCGGCCGGGCGTGAGCACGGCACCGAGGTCGGACAGCTCGGCCCAGGCGGCGCGCGGCCGCTTGGCGACCAGCAGCGCGAGGGCGGCGGCCAGGCTGGTCAGGGCCACCCATACGGCGAGGAACGGGAGCGCCCACCAGGCGCACCGGGCCAGCGCGACCCGCCGGGCCTGGCGCCGCATGCGGGTGGCGGTGTCCCCCGAGCCTGAGGGGCTGTGGTCGTCGTCACCCAGTGGCGCGCCGGTGCACACCGTGGCCCGGGGCACGACGACGACCCGGTGGCCGGCCTGCTGGGCGCGCCAGGAGAAGTCGACGTCGGCGCCGAAGTCGCCGAACGCCCGGTCGGGACCACGCAGGCCGTCGAAGACCGCCCGTTCGACGAGCATCCCCGTCGCCGGCACCGCGAGGACGTCGGAGCGGCGGTCGTACTGGCCCTGGTCGGGCTCACCCGGCGCGGGGGACGGGATGACCCGACCGCTGCGGGTCAGCTGGACGCCGACGGAGCGCAGGGCACCGGGGACGGTCCAGTCGAGGAGCTTGGGGCCGGCGGCGCCGACCGAGGGCGAGCGGCGTACGGCGTCGAGGAGCCGGGCCAGCGTCGTGGGCGCAGCTGCGCTGTCGCAGGTGAGCACCCACAGGTGCTCGACAGCGGGGGTCTCGTCGGCGACGGTTGCGGTGTCGTCCGGGACCGCCGGGGTCTCGCCCGCGACGGAGCGGTGCTCGCCACCGGCGGCAGCCGCGTGCTCGCCCACCTGTGCGAGGGCGGCGCGGACGGCCTCGGTGAGCGTGGCGGTGCCGGCGACGGTGACGGTGACGTACGCGGCGTCCGGCACGGCGTCGGCGAGGGCCTGGTGGGCGCGGACCACCTCGACGGCGTTGCCGTCCAGGCCGGGGTCCACGACCAGGAGCCGGTCGGGGAGACGCGTCTGCCGGGCCAGGGAGTCCAAGGTCTGCGGCAGCGCGGACGCGGGTCCGCGGAGCACGAGCACGGCGGTCACGGCGGCCGCGACGCCGGTCGCCTCGACGCCGGTCGTCTCGGCGCCGGTGGCGGCACCCGCGTGGGAGCTCTGGCTGGAGCCGGGGTGGGGGGCCGATCCGGCGTCGGTCGTGCGGTGGGGCGGGGCCAGCGTCATGAGCTCGTCACGAGGGGGTCGCCGGTCCGGCGACTAGACCGCACGCTTCTTGAGCTTGCGGCGCTCCCGCTCGGACAGCCCGCCCCAGATGCCGAAGCGCTCGTCGTTCGCCAGGGCGTACTCGAGGCACTCGGAGCGCACCTCGCAGCCCACGCAGACCTTCTTGGCCTCGCGCGTCGAGCCGCCCTTCTCGGGGAAGAACGCCTCGGGATCCGTCTGGGCGCAGAGCGAACGCTCCTGCCAGGACATCTCGGTGTCGTCGCCGCCGTCCAGGGCGACCAACTGAAGTTCGTGCACGGCTTCCTCCTCGACCCGGTGCCGTTGTCGCCACCGGCCCGATGACAACAATGGAATTACACGCGTGTCATACGTGGTTCGTCAAGCGGAAGTCTGATATTTGCCCGATCAGATGAACCTTGATAGGGACGCGGCGCCCGAGCACGGGGCGTCCACCATCGACCGTAGGTCAGCTCCGGCGTTCTGCGTACAGGGCCATGGCCGGGCAGAGACGGACCGCTGCAGCCCGTGCGCTCTCCCCGTCGTCGACGCCTCCCTCGGCGGCGGTGAGCACGACGGGGTAGCCCCACTCGTCGAGCCGGACGCTTCCCGGGAGCAGGCTGGCGCACACGCCGTGCCCGGTGCAGGCGACGCGGTCGACCCTGACGGTGGGATGGTCCCCGGGCGCGGGACGGTCGCGGCGGTCAGTGGGCGAGGACGCGGTCACGGTTGCTCCTGGAGGGGCGGCCCTCGGCGCAGCGGCCGGAGGCGTGGTCGGCGAGGTGGTCGGACAGCACGCGCAGGGCCGAGGTGGCCAGCCCTGCGACGCCGTCGGGGAAGCGGCACGCACCGCGGCCGGTGACCGAGGCGGCCCGGCGCTGCAGGCGCTCGCGGGCGGCGGGCGAGCTCCCGGCGGCCAGATAGTGCCAGTCGGCGGCGATGGACGGCAGGCCGAACATGCACGGACCGCACTGGCCGGCGCTCTCCCCCGCCGCGTGGTCGAACCAGTGGGCCAGCTCGGCGACGGGGCAGTTGCCGGCATCGAGCACGTGCACGACACCCGACCCCGGACGCCCACCGAACGCCCGCAGTCCCTCGGTCGACCAGGTGGCCGAGGCAGCCTCGGCGCGGCTGAGCAGCACGCCGCCAAGCCCGCCGACGATGACCGGGCCGCTGTGGTCGAGGTCGCCACCGGCCGCCGCCACGATGTCGCGCAGCGCGATCCCGGCGCTCGTGGCGATGACGCCCGGGCGGGAGACCGCACCGCCGACGCCGACCAGGCGCGGGCCCGGCTCGTCCGGCAGGCCCTGCGACCGGAACCACTGCGGCCCGTGCTCGACGACCTGGGCGACCCGCCACAGGGTCTCGGCGTTGAGCACCACCGTGGGGCTGATGCGCCGGCCCTCGCTGTCGGCGCCGCCCATGACGAACGGCTGCCGCTTGGTCATCGGCCGTGCGAGCCCACCCTGGGCCAGCGAGATGAGGGACGTCTCCTCCGACGACACGTACCGCGCGGGTGCCGACAGGACGTCGAGCCCCGCCGAGCGCAGCCGGGCCTCGGTCGCGGACCCGCGGTGGGCTGCGTACCGGACGCGCCGGCCACCGACGAGCGTGGCGCCGCGGACCAGCTCCGGGAGGTGGTGCTCGACGACGTACGCGTCCTTGACCGCGCCGATCTCGCCGTCGCAGGCGTTGACGATGAGCGCGGCGCCGTGCTCGTGGGCGGCGCGCACCTTGGTGGCGGTGCTGAACGCGGCACCGCCACGGCCGGTGAGCCCGGACTGCTCGAGGAGCTCTACGAGGTTCATGACCACTCCTGGCTGAGGATCGCCTGGCGGCGGTCCTGGTCGGCGTGGCGGGCCACGGCGCGCCACGTGAGGGCGAGGCCGCCGACGGCGGCACAGGCGACGGGTACGAGGCGCAGCAGGGGCTCGTTCGCCGTGCCCATGGCGTAGCCGTGGACGAGGGCGAGCGGCCAGAGGGCGAACGCCGTGAGGTGCACGGCCTTCCACGCCCGGCGGGAGAGGCGGTGCCGCAGCAGCGACGTCGCGACGACGGCGAGCACGATGTCGAAGGCGAGGGTGCCGAGCCCGACCCACAGCGGCTGGTAGCCGGCGGTGAAGGGCACGAACGCGGAGACCCAGTCGATGCTGACGTAGGTCTCCAGGACCGCCGTGCCGATGTGCGCGAGCAGGAACGCCGACGTGCCGAGGGCCAGCGACCGGTGCAGCCCGACCACGACGGTCTGGCGCAGTGCGCGGCTGCGACGGCCGGCGGTCAGGGCGCCGAGGACGAGGACGGCGGTGAGCAGGACGATGCTCGCCGTGCCGGTCGCCCGGGAGACGAACCACAGGAGCTCGTTCATGCCGCGCTCCTCCCGCTCGCGCCGGGCTGTGGCCAGCCGCGCGTCGCGACGACCGGTCCGCCGCCGGCCGGGTCGAGCCGTGCCGGTATGCCGCGGGCAGCCAGCCACGCGGGCGCCGCCCGCCCGAGGACGACGGCGGCCGTCGACGCGGCGTTGGCCTCCACGGCAGTCGCCCCGGCGCAGGTCACCTGCTCCCACACCACGGGCGCGGTGAGACCGGTCCGCGGGTCGACGATGTGGTGGCGGGCGCGGCCCTCGTGGGTCCAGGTGCGCCGGCCGGTCGAGGAGGTGGCGAAGGCCTGCCCGTGACCGGCCACGACCTGGCGCACCTCGCCCGCCGTGCCCTCGACGGCGACCTGCCACCCCTCGGCGGGCAGGTCGCCCGAGACGGCGAGGTCGCCACCGAGGTTGACCAGGAACCCTCCGTCGAGGGATGCGGCAAGCCGGGCGGCGATGGTGTCAGCTGCCCAGGCCTTGGCGCTGGCGCCGAGGTCGAGGACGGTGCCGGCCGGGACGCGGACCCGGCGCAGCGACTGGTCGAGATCCACGGTGCGCCAGCCCGGGACGACCGCGTGCTCCACGAGCCCGCGCGTGCCGTGCGGGTCGTCGTCGCGCGGGTCGTCCCGGCGCGCGCTGTCGTTGCGCGGGTCGTCGTCGCGCGCGCCGCCGTCGCGCTGGTCACGAGCGCGGACGACCGCCAGGTCGGCGTCGTACCCGGAGGCGATGACGGCGCCCCCCACGGTGGGGTCCACGAGTCCGTCGGTCAGCCGCGCCGTACGCAGCGCCGCAGCGAGGCTCGCGGCGAACACCGGCGACACCAGCGCGGTGGCGTCGCGGTCGGCGTGCTGCCGGGCGAGCGCGCTCACCTCCGAGTCGGGACGGAACCGCGACACCGCTGCGTCGAGCTCCGCCAGGAGGTCGCGGGCGGCGGAGATGGCCACGCCGAGGGTCTCCGGCCGGGTCACGATGAGGTGGTGGTGGGTGCCGATGGCCTCGAAGGAGGCGGACGCGGTGAAGACGTTCTGGCCCACGCGGGCGGTGTCGGTGTGCACGGCGCTCACGACCCGCTCGTGCTGGTCTGGGCGGAGCCGGTGCCCGAGGACACCCCGGGGACGGCGCTGAAGCCGGTGGACCCCGTGCTGCTTGACGAGCCCGAGCTGCTCGTGTCGGAGGCGGATCCGCTGGTGCCGGTCGAGCCGGCCGTCGTGGTGCCCTGGTCCTGCGCCAGGTGGACGCCGACGGCCCCCGCGCCGAGCGTGGAGGCCAGCAGGACGCCGGCCGTCCAGCGGCGGGCCAGGCTCAGGGGGTTGCGGGGGGAGCTCATCGGGGCGGTCCCTTCTCGTGGGTGGCTGTTCGGTTCCGACACTCGCGTCGGCCGCTGTGGGGTTCCTGTGCGGCGGCTACGGAGCCGGTCCGGCGCAGATGTGGGTTTCCTGTGGACCTGCAGTGCGTCCTCGCCAGCCCCGTCCCCTGGTGCTGGTCTCCTGGTGCTGGTCCCTGGTGCTGGTCCCTGGTGATGGTCCCTGGTGCTGGTCCCTGGTGTTGGTGGGGTCTTTGAGCGGTTGACCCGGTCCTGACCGGGTCAAC